>JAFQWT010000113.1 GCA_017407375.1 Clostridia bacterium | reverse complement strand
TGTTTGCGTTCGTCTAATATCGGCCTCGCCCTTTGGGAGAGGTGGCGGCGCAGCCGACGGAGAGGGCGATGGGTGGCGGTGAGATACACGCTGACGCGTGATGAGATACAAGGGCGGAGCGCCCTTGATGATATACACGCTGACGCGTGATGATATACCGCCTGTGGGTGGATGATATACACCGCGCGAGGCGCGGTGATGGAGGGACGGGACGGCGGAGGGAGGTGGCGGCGCAGCCGACGGAGAGGGCGAGGGCGCGGCGAAAAATGTAAATTTTTCTAAAACCCCTTGATTATCCCGCTTCGTCCGTGTATAATATGTTTCTGTGCCCTATATTTCTATATTTTTACTATGGTATATATAAATTTCATTAAATACGAAAGGAGCCGCTATGCTGAAACGCCTACTTGGCTGTGTGCGCGAATACAAGCGCCCCACGATCGTCTCTTTGGTGTTCATCGTGCTGGAGGCCATTGTGGAAACGGCCATCCCCTTCATCACGGCGGGGCTTGTCAACCGCATCAAGGCGGGGGCCGCGATCCCCGAGATCCTCTCAACAGGGGCCGTTCTTATCGCCCTGGCCGCCGTATCGCTCACCTCGGGCGGGCTGGCGGGCTTTGCCTCGGCACGGGCCTCGGCGGGGTTTGCGAAAAACCTCCGCACCGATATTTTCAAGAAGATCGGGACCTACGGCTTTGAGAACATCGACAAATTCTCCTCCTCCTCGCTCGTCACCCGTATGACGACCGACGTTGCCAACGTCCAGATGTCCTACATGGTCATCATCCGCACGGCCATCCGCGCGCCCCTCATGCTCCTTTTCTCGATCGTGATGGCGTACGTGATGGGCGGCATCCTTGCCACGGCCTTTGTCATCGTGGTGCCCTTCCTTGCCTTTGGGCTTATCCTCATCGCGCGGTTTGCGATGCCCGCCTTCCGCCGTGTGTTCCGCAAGTACGACCGCCTCAACGAGTCGATCGAGGAGAACGTGCGCGGCATGCGCGTGGTCAAGGGCTTCTCGCGTGAGGAATACGAGAAGGAGAAGTTCACGGCCGCGGCCGAGGACATCCGCGCCGACTTCACAAGGGCGGAGCGCATCGTGGCGCTGAACGGTCCCCTCATGCAGGTCTGCCTCTACTTCAACATGATCTTTGTGATGCTGGTCGGCTCGCGCCTGGCTGTCGGGAGTGGCGGCACGGCGGTGGACGTCGGTCAGCTCTCGGCCATGCTCACCTACGGCATGCAGATCTTAATGTCGCTGATGATGCTCTCGATGATCTACGTCATCCTCACCATGTCGGGCGAGTCGATGAAGCGCATCGGTGAGGTCCTTGGCGAGACCCCCTCCCTCACCTCTCCCGCCGACCCTGTGACCGTGGTGGCCGACGGCTCGGTCGAGCTTTCGGGCGTTTCCTTCAAGTATTCGAAAAGCGCGCGGCGTGAGGCCCTCTCGGGCATTGACCTTTCCATTGCCTCCGGTATGACGGTCGGTATTCTCGGCGGCACGGGCTCGGGCAAGACGACGCTCGTCCAGCTCATCCCCCGCCTTTACGACGCCACCGAGGGGCGCGTCCTTGTCGGCGGGTGTGACGTCCGCCGCTACGATCTTGACGTCCTCCGCTCCTCGGTCGCCATGGTGCTGCAAAAGAACCAGCTCTTCTCGGGAACGATCCGTGAAAACCTCCGCTGGGGCAACCCCGATGCCACGGACGAGGAAATGAAGGAGGCCTGCCGCCTTGCCGCGGCGGACGAGTTCATCTCCGCCTTTCCCGACGGGTACGATACCCGCATCGAGCAGGGGGGCGCCAACGTCTCGGGCGGGCAAAAGCAGCGCCTTTGCATTGCGCGGGCGCTCCTCCGCCGTCCGAAGATCCTTATCCTTGACGACTCGACGAGCGCCGTCGATATGCGGACCGATGCCGCCATCCGCGCAGGGCTCCGCACCTACATTCCCGAAACGACCAAGATCATCATTGCCCAGCGTGTGGCCTCGGTCATGGATGCCGACAGGATCCTCCTGATGGAAAACGGCGCGATCGCGGCGTGCGGCACGCACGAGGAGCTTCTTTCCTCCTCGGCCCATTACCGTGAGCTTTGCGAGCAGCAGATGGGAGGTGCCGACCATGAGGAATAAGCCCACCGCCAAGCCGTCGCTGATGCTCCGCATCCTCGGCTTCCTCTTCCGCGCCTATCCCGTCCTTGTCCCGCTGACTCTCCTTTGCATCGTCTTTACCGCGCTCGTCTCCTCGATCCCCGCCATCTTCATGCAGAAGGTCTTTGAGCTTATTGAGGCCTGGCAGCCGACGGGGGACGTGGAGGGCGCCTTCCGTGAGATCTTGCCCGTCGTTTTGACGCTGGCCTGCTTTTACGCCGTCGGCACGGTGTGCATCACGCTCTACAACCAGCTGATGGCGTACATCACGCAGGGCTTCCTCCACAAGCTGCGCTGCCGTATGTTTGAGGGGATGCAGGACCTGCCGATCCGCTACTTTGACACCCACAAGCACGGCGACGTGATGAGCTACTATACGAACGACATTGACGCGATGCGGGAGCTGGTCTCGCGCTCGCTCCCCGCGCTCGTGCAGTCCCTGACCATCATCACGACCGTCCTTATCCTGATGCTCTACTTCAGCGTCTATATGACGCTCGTCGTCCTTCTCGGCGTTCTTGCCATGCTCCTCGTCTCCAAAAAGGTGGGTGGCGGCTCGGCCCGCTTCTTTGTCCGCCAGCAGAAGGCCATGGGCGAGGCCGAGGGCTTCTTCCAGGAGATGATGAGCGGGCAGAAGGTCATCAAGGTGTTCTGCCACGAGAGGGAGAGCGAGCAGGACTTTGAGCGCATCAACGAGAACCTGCGCGCGGCGGCCGCCAGCGCCCACGGCTATGCCAACGTCCTCGGGCCGATCATCGGCAACATCGGCAACGTCCTTTACGTGGTCATTGCCACGGTCGGCGGCATCTTCCTTGCCACGGGGGTCGAGAACCTCTCGCTCTCGGGCATGGCCTTTGGCATCTCGATCGTGGTCCCCTTCCTCAATATGACCAAGCAGTTCACGGGCAACGTCAACCAGTTCTCCCAGCAGATCAGCTCGATCGTCATGGGCCTTGCGGGCGCCTCCCGCGTCTTTGCCCTGATGGACGAGGCCCCCGAGGCCGATGACGGCTACGTCACGCTGGTCAATGCCTGCGTTCGGGAGGACGGCACGGTCACCGAAAGCGATACCCGCACGGGCACCTGGGCCTGGCGCCACCCCCACGGGGACGGCAGCGTGACCTACACGCTCCTTCGCGGGGACGTGCGCCTTACCGACGTTGACTTTGGCTACACCGAGGAGAAGCCCGTGCTTCACGGCGTGTCGGTCTATGCCGCCCCGGGGCAGAAGGTCGCCTTTGTCGGCGCCACGGGCGCGGGCAAGACCACCATCACGAACCTCATCAACCGCTTTTACGATATTGCCGACGGTAAGATCCGCTATGACGGCATCAACGTGAACAAGATCAAAAAGTCCGACCTGCGCCGCTCGCTCGGTATCGTGCTTCAGGACACCAACCTCTTTACGGGCACGGTCATGGACAACATCCGTTACGGCAAGCTGGATGCGAGCGATGAGGAGTGCGTGGCCGCGGCGCGCCTTGCGGGCGCCGATGACTTCATCTCGCGCCTGCCCGAGGGGTACGAGACGCCCCTTGACAACAACGGCGCCAACCTCTCGCAGGGGCAGCGCCAGCTCCTGGCCATTGCCCGTGCCGCCGTGGCCGACCCGCCCGTGATGATCCTTGACGAGGCCACCTCGTCGATCGACACGCACACCGAGGCGATCGTCCAGCGCGGGATGGATAAGCTGATGGAGGGGCGCACTGTGTTCGTCATCGCGCACCGCCTTTCGACCGTCAAGAACTCCGACGTCATCATGGTCCTCTCGGACGGCCGCATCATCGAGCGCGGCAGTCACGAGGCGCTCCTTCGTGAGCGCGGGGTCTATTACCGCCTCTATACCGGCGCCTTTGAGTTAGAATAAAAAAAGCGCTCCGCGGAGTGCGGAGCGCTTTTTATGGTCCCCCCTCAGTTCGGGCCGGAGTAACAGTAGCGGCCAAAGCCGAGGATCAGCATAAAGATGGCGGGCAGGAAAAAGAGCCCAAGCCCAAACCCGAAGCCCGCGCCAAACACGTGCGAAAGGCGGAAGGGACCGACAAGGCAGAGGATCCAGTTCACCACGGGGACCAGAAGCAAAAGGAACAGCCAACCGTTGCCAAAGAGGAGCTTAAAGAGGCAGTAGGTGTTGTAGAACGGCACCAGCACCGCCCAGCCGGGGCAGCCGCCGCGCGAAAAGACGCGCCACTCGGCAATGAGGATAAGCACCGAAAGCACAAAGGCCACGAAAAGGACGGCAAAAACGTAAATGAGCATAGCGCCGAGAACGGCGTGCCCCGCATCCAGCATCGGATCCTGGGGGGCGGCAGGGATCGTACTTCCCATGATAGGTCTCCTTTGGGTCGTTTTTTGAGGTGTCCTCATTATATCACGCAAATATCCGCCTGTCAAGCGCCCCGCCCTTGTGCAAAGTGATAAAAATGCGAAAAAACTGAAAGAAAAATCAAAAACCCCTTGACAAACTACAAAGTATGGTGTAAAATGGGTGCATATAAATACAAAAACACAGAATATTTATTCAAACGGAGGCATACCATGAACAAGGAGAACATCAAAAAGGTCGTACTCGCCTATTCGGGGGGTCTCGATACCTCGATCATCATTCCGTGGCTGAAGGAGAACTACAACAACTGTGAGGTCGTGGCGGTCTCGGGCAACGTTGGCCAGGCGGATGAGCTGGAGGGCCTTGAGGAGAAGGCGCTGAAGACGGGCGCCTCGAAGCTTTACGTCCTCGACCTTACCGAGGAGTACGTGGACGAATACATCATTCCCACCATGAAGGCGGGCGCGGTCTATGAGGAGTATCTCCTCGGCACGAGCCACGCGCGTCCCTGCATTGCCAAGGGGCTTGTCGAGATCGTCCTCGCGGAGGGCGCCGACGCCATCTGCCACGGCTGCACGGGCAAGGGCAACGACCAGGTCCGCTTTGAGCTGGCCATCAAGCACTTTGCACCGACCATGCCGATCATCGCCCCGTGGCGTGAGTGGGACATTAAGTCGCGCGAGGAGGAGATCGAGTACGCTGAGGCGCACAACGTCCCCCTGAAGATCAACCGCGAGACCA
Organism: Clostridia bacterium; assembly: GCA_017407375.1. Taxonomy (GTDB): domain Bacteria; phylum Bacillota; class Clostridia; order Oscillospirales; family CAG-272; genus UBA1740. The sequence continues at coordinate 504 of JAFQWT010000113.1, read as the reverse complement.
ACTATTCGAAGGACAAGAACCTCTGGCACCTCTCGCACGAGGGCCTCGACCTTGAGGACACGGGCAATGAGCCGCAGTACGAGAAGCCCGGCTTCCTTGAGATGGGCGTTTCCCCCCTGCAGGCGCCCGACACCCCCACGTACGTGGAGCTGGATTTTGAGGCGGGCGTGCCCGTCGCCCTTGACGGTAAGAAAATGACCGCCAAGGAGATCATTCTTGCGCTCAATGAGCTCGGCGGCAAGAACGGCATCGGCCTTCTTGACATCGTGGAAAACCGCCTTGTCGGCATGAAGTGCCGCGGCGTGTACGAGACCCCCGGCGGAGCGATCCTCTACAAGGCGCACAGCGTTCTGGAGAGCATCTGCCTTGACAAGATGACCCTTCACGAGAAGCAGAAGCTCTCGATCACCTTTGCGGAGCTGAGGCATCGTACAGTATCCTGACGCAAACTCTACCATGAGGATAACATACGGTACCGTAGGCGGTTTCGAACCTCGCGACGGA
>JAFQWT010000112.1 GCA_017407375.1 Clostridia bacterium | reverse complement strand
CTAATATTTTTTTGTGTTAGTGGGAAACTATCCTTGGTAAAAGGTGTTTCCTTTTTTCCTCATACCCACTAACACTGGCGAGAGATTGTGTGACAACAATGAAGGAACACTTTTTCGGTGCGTTCCTTTATGGGGCGCACTTTTTTACATACTGAGGGGGAATATATGAACAATAATGATATACCAAGAAAGATAATAGATATTACCGGCGTAGAACTTACACCCGGAGAGCCTGCCGTTTGTCTTGGCAACGGAGAGCAAGGCTTTGAATGCTGTTGCGACGAATGCGACTACTTTTTGCTTTGTTTCCCCGGATTTGATTCAAAAAGCGAAACAATTAACAAAACAGAAATCCCCCAGACCTTACTATGACAAAAGCAACGCAAAGGCACTTTTGACATTTTCATATCAAAAGCCTATGCAATTACCTTCCGGGAGGTAAAAAAGGCTCCCTTTACACAAGGGAGCCTATTGTTTTTGCAAACCTGTTTGTTTGCAAAATAGCCATAAACTTTTGTAGTCCTTAATTTAGTCTTAGGAAGCACGGCTTTTGTGGGTACAAAGGCAACGAAAGCGATACGTCGTCGCTGCGCTTGACGTGATAGTATTCGCCCGAAAAGCCCATCGCGCACAGCGCCTATAACGTCCAAAGGACCTATCACCGGCGCCCCTGCCGTGCGGCAGGCGGCGCCGTCATGCCTCGGCGGCGGCGATCTTGATCAGCCCCACGGTCGTATCGTCCCGCTCGTTGCGGGAGACGGCCTCCGCCACGATGCGCGTGCCGAGGGCCGAGAGGTCGGTGGCGTCCTCCTCGGCAAGGAGCGAGATGAGCCAGGCGGGGTCCTCGTTCTCGGGGGCGATGCCGTCCGAGAGCATCAGAAGGACGTCGCCCTCACGCACCTCCACGTTGATGCGCTCGGCATCGGGGGTCTTCATCAGCCCGAGGGGCATCGTGCGGGAGCGGACGCGGAAGACCTCCGCCCCGCGCTGGATGTAGGAGGGGGCGGCGCCGCTTTTGATGACGGTGGCGTTACCGAAGACGAGGTCAAAGCAGAGCATGTCCACCGTGGCGGAGCACTCGTCCTCGCGGGTTCTTACCAGGTTATTGAGCATACGGAGCGCCACCCTGCGGGAGGCGCCCGCCTCGAGCATTCCCGAGAGGAACTCGACCGAAACGGCGGCGGTACGGGCGGCGGCCTCCCCGCTGCCCATGCCGTCCGAAAGGAGGGCGTAAAAGCCGTCCTCCGCCGTTTCAAAGAAGCGGAGGCGGTCGCCCGAGGGCTCCTCGGCGGTGCGGGGCACGCCCGCCGTGGCAAAGCTCACGGCAAAGCGGCGGCGGGGGCGCATGGTGAGGGTGGGCACACCGTCCACCGTGCCAAGGGTCGGCTCGGTGAAGCGACAGCCGAGCAGCTCCTCGGCCGCCGCGTGGAGGAGGGGGGCGCCACGCTCAAGGAGCGATGCATCCTGCGCGGCCGCCGCCACGCGCTTGTCCCGCTTGCCGACCACCGCCACGCTGACCTCGGGCAGGTCGCGCTCAAGGAGGGCGGTAAGACGGGCGGCGGTCTCGGTGTCGGGGGTGCGCTCCTCGCGGTCGCCCGCCGCCGCCTCGGTCAGAACGCGCGAGAGCATGGCGTAATCGTGCGAGAGAAACTCGTTGCGGTCGCCGCGGTGGCGGCGCAGGCAGAGGGAGGCGCATTCCTCGCGGATCTCGTCAAGGATCGTCTCGATCTTCGGGCAGCCGCAGCGCAGCTCGGACGGAAGGAGGTCGCTCGATATCTTCCCCGTTTTACGGAGCGTGCCCGCCAGGGCGTAGACCGCCTTTTCCGCCACGCGCTCGCCCTGCTCCCAGCAGCGCACGCGGTTGGAGCAGGTGGCGCAGTGCCGCGCACAGACCTTTTCGCACTCCACGAAATACTCGGCGGCGGCGGGGCGGCGGGTCTCGTCCGAGAGGCGGTAGAACATCCCCGAGAGCGAGGAGAGCGCGGCCCCAAGGCGAAAGAGGCGGTCGCCCTCCCCCTCACGGCGGCGGGCGCCCTCGGCGGCGGCCTCACGGCGGCGGCGGAGCGACAGCTCGTCCTCCGCGGGATCGCGCGAGGGGAGGAGCCGACCGAGAAGCGGCGCGCCGATAAGGACGGTCACGGTGCATTCGGGCGCGAGGGCAAGAAAGCCCGAAAGGCCGTCCGCGTAGGTCGCAAGGCCCACAGCGCCCAGGGTGCCGACAAACAGCGCAGGAAGGATGCCGTGGGGGAAAAGCAGGCCCGAAAGAATACCGAGCAGGGCGTACGCGGGGGCGGTAGTCAGGGGGCCGAGAAGCCCGAGCGCAAGGCCCAGCACGCCCGCACGCGCCGCGCCCAGCCGCCGCGCCACAAAGAGCGTGAGGGCCACGGTGTAGACCGAAAAGAGCGAGAGGCCGAAGAGCGAGAGCGGGCGGAGGGCAAAGGCGAGCGAGGCAAGGAGCGAGAGCGCCGAGAAAAGCACGGCGGGGGAAAGGGCGAGGGGGGCCTCGCGGGGGCGACCGAGGACGGCGGTGAGCGAGAGGGGCGCCTCGTAGACCGCGCCGTAAAGGAGCGTAAGGAGCGTGGGCGCCAGCACCGAGGCGGCGGTAAAGAGGAGGGCGTAGGTCGTTACCCCGAAAAAGAGGAGCTCATACCCGCCAAGCGCCGCACCGACAAGGGCCGCCGCCATGACCCGCAGGCCGAGCCGCTCGGAAAACAGGGCCGCCGTCACGGGGAAGATGGCGCGCCGCGGCACGGGGAGCGAGAGGAGAAGGCGGAGCGAAAAGAGCGAGAGGTAGGCCGTGATGAACACGCCCCCCACGGGCCCGAGCGTGGCAGCCCCCGCAACAGCGCCGAGAAGGCAGGGCACCACGCGGCGGCGGCGGGCGGCGAGGTAGGCAAAGGCAAAGGGGTAGGCCCCCGCCGCCAGATGCGCGCGGGCGAGGAGCCACGCAACGCCAAAGACGAGCGCCTCGTGCAAGAGCTCGGCCCCCCGCCCCTCACGGGGACCGAAGAGCTCGGGAAACAGCGCCCGCCACAGGGGGTGGCGTACGGCCTGCGGGGCGGCTTGGGTGGCGATCCTTGTATCCATAATAGACCTCCGAAAAGCGTTTTTTCTTTATTATACACGCCGCCCCTTGGGGAAGCTGTCGGACCCTCGGGGCGAGGCGCCACTATTTTTGCCAAAGGAGCGGGGGGCGTGTTGCCAAAGCGCGAGGGAGGGCAAAAAAGCAAACTTCCTGCGCTCATCTTGCAAAAAATATACGGCTGTGATAGAATAAGGATACAAGCCCCCGCATACCGTGGTAGGAGTGAATTGCGGAGGTGTTGTATGAATGCTTCTTCCGTTGCGGTGCCCCCCGCGCTCGTCGGGCGGCGCGCCGTGCTGCTTTGTGACCTTGCGGCCCTGCGGCAGAATTACCGCACCGTGGCGGCGCGGCTGGCCGCGGTGGGGGCCACCCCCATCTGCGTTGTGAAGGCGGATGCCTACGGCCACGGCGCCGCCCCCGTGACGGCGGCCCTGCGGGCCGAGGGTGCCACCCGCTTTGCCGTGGCCACCCTCCCCGAGGCGCTGGCGATCCTTCCCTACCTTGCGGGGGGCGAGGTGCTGGTGCTCGGCTATACCCCGCCCGAGGACGCCCCCCTGGCCGCCGCGGCGGGCGTTACCCTCACCGTTCCCGATGCCGCGTATGCGAAAGCGCTTTCGCAAACCTTAAAGGGCCCGCCCCTCCGCGTGGCGGTCAAGCTGAACAGCGGCATGAACCGCACGGGCTTTCCCCTGCTCCCCGAGGCCTTTGAGCGCACCCTGCGGGCGGTGGCCGACGTTGCCGCCTCCGCCCGCCTGCGGCTTACCGACCTGTATTCCCACCTGGCCGATGCCGACGCGGGCCTCACTCCCTCGGTCAGGCGGCAGGTGGCGCGCGTCCGCGCGGCGCGGCTGGCGCTCCTGCGGCGCGGGATCGCGCCGCGGGCCCACCTTTCCGCCACGGCGGGGGTGGCCTACGGGGGCGCGTTTGGCCTTCCCTTTGCCCGCGTGGGGCTGGCGCTGTACGGCTATGCGCCAGGGGGGGCGCCGCTTTCTCCCCTTGTCCCCGTTTCGCGCCTCATGGCGCGCCTGGCGCAGGTCTACCCGCTTCCGCGGGGGGAGGCCGTGGGCTACGGCGGCACCTATCGCACGGCACGGCGGGAGACGGTGGGCATCCTCACCCTCGGGTATGCCGACGGGCTCCCCCGCGCGGCCGAGGGGGCGTGCCTTTCCGTGGGAGGTCACCCCTGCCCGCTCATCGGGCGTATCTCCATGGATGCGGCGGCCGTCCTCCTCACGGGGGTGCCGCGCCACGCGCTGACGCACGCCACGGTGTTTGGCGAGACGGCGGAGCAGCTGTATGCCCTCAGCGAGGCCGCGGGCACCATTCCCTACGAGCTTTTGGCACGCCTCGGACAACGAATAGACAGGAAGTATCTCTATGCTGACGACGACGGGTATCCTCATTCTGAATAAAGGCGAGGGGCTTACCTCGCAGGCGGCGGTCACGCGGGTGCGCCGCCTTTTCGGCGCGGCCAAGGCGGGCCACACGGGCACGCTTGACCCGATGGCCACGGGCGTTTTGCCCGTCCTTCTTGGGCGGGCCACCGCCGCCTCGGAGTTCCTCCTTACGGGGGACAAGCATTACCTTGCCGACCTGCGCCTTGGGCTTACGACCGACACCGAGGACGTGACGGGCACCGTCACCTCCCGCCACGAGGGGCCGCTGCCTACTCCGGCGGAGGTGCGCGCGGCCGCCGAGCGCTTTCTTGGAGACTACGACCAGGTGCCGCCCATGTACAGCGCCTTAAAGCAGGGCGGGCGCAAGCTCTGCGACCTGGCCCGCGCGGGGGTGACGGTAGAGCGTGAGGCGCGCCGCGTGGTGATCCACCGCCTGACGGTGGAGCCCCTGCCCTCGGGCGAATTCCGCCTTGACGTTGTCTGCTCGAAGGGCACCTACATCCGCACCCTCTGCGCCGACCTTGGCCGCGCCCTTGGCACGGGCGGCGTGATGAGCGCCCTCTGCCGTGCCTCGGCGGCGGGCTATTCGCTGGCGGCGGCCCATACGCTGGAGGAGCTTACCGCCATGAGCGAGGCGGAGCGCGCCGCCTGCCTCCTCCCCGTGGAGAGCGTGTTTTCCTCGCTCGCGGCGCTTTCGCTGCCCCCCTTCTTTGCGCGCCTTTGCCACGCGGGGTGCGAGATCTACTTAAAAAAGCTCGGCGCCGCGCTTCCCCTCGGCACGCGGGTGCGCCTCCTTGACGACGAGGGCTTCTTTGCCCTTGGCGAGGTGCGCGAGTATCCCGACGGGCCCGCGGTGAAGCCCATCCGCGCCTTCCGTTAAGTTTTCTTTACAAAAACCACCCCTTGCGACACCCGTTGCGGGGGATACCTCGGCCGCCGTGGGCGGCCACAGTGAAAAAGGCGGCAAGGAATGCCGCACGAGCCGCCGCGGGCGGCCACAGCAAAAAAGGCGGCAAGGGCCGCCGCACGAGCCGCCGCGGGCGGCAGAAAGGACACGCCATGGCCAAGACAAGCTTTACCGCGGAGCAGCGCACCGCCATAGAAACGCGCGACCGCACGCTCCTCGTTTCGGCGGCGGCGGGCTCGGGCAAGACGGCGACCCTCACGGGGCGCATCATTGCCTCGCTCCTCGATGATGAGCATCCGACCACCCTGGCGCGCCTGCTTGTCGTCACCTTTACCGTGGCGTCGGCCAAGGACATGCGCGAGAAGATCTCCCGCGCGCTTGACGAGGCCATCGAGGCCGACCCGCATAACGCCCGCCTCACCCGTGAGCGGATGCTCCTCCCCTCGGCCGAGATCTCGACCATCGATGCGCTTTACAACCGCCTGCTCCGCCGCCACGCCGAGGAGGCGGGGGTGGCCGCCTCCTACCGCATTCCCGACCCCGCCGAGGACGCGCTCCTCTCGCAAGGGGCGATGGAGGACCTCCTTGCCGAGCTGTACGCGGGGGAGGTCGAGGGCATCGGGCTTTCCGAGTTCCTCTCACTTTCCGACACGCTGACCTCGGCCAAGGGGGAGGATGCCCTCGGCGAGATCCTCTTTAAGCTTTACCTTGACCTTTGCCACGACGTGCGCGGCCTTGGGGCGCTCACCGCCGCCCGCGACCGTTACGCCGCCATGGTGGGCGTGCCGTTTGCCAAGACCGAGCTTGGCGCGATGGTGACCGATATCCCGCGACGCAAGGTCAAGGATATCCTCGCGGCCCTCTCCGAGAAGGTCGCCCTCTCCGAGACGGTCGACGCGCTCGACAAGCGCGCCCTGCATCGCTGCGCGTACGCCGAGGAGCTGGCGGGGATCACGGAGAGTCTTCTCACAGAGCTTGAAGCGTGCGACCGCCCCCCCGACGTCCCGACGGTGCTTTCCCCGTTTGGCAGGATCCCGAACCCCCCAAAGAACGCCTCGGATGCCAACCGCGCGCTGACGCCGCTGTGCCGCGCCCTGCGCGGCCTTCTTGAGGAGATCTACGAGGAGCGTCTCGCCCGAGCCGGGCAGGACAGCGACACCCTCTGCCGCTACCTTGCTGACCTTTCCGACCTTCTTTTCCGTATCCTTACCGTCTTTGACGGGCGCCTCACGGAGGAGAAGGCGCGCCGCCGCCTCCTCTCCTTTGGAGACGTGACGCGCAGGGTGCATGCGCTCCTTGTCAAGGACGGCAAGCCCACCGCCACGGCGCGCACCATAGCGGCGGGGTACGACCAGATCTACATCGACGAATTCCAGGACGTCAACGCCCTGCAATACGAGATCCTCTCGGCACTCTCCCGGGGCGACAACCTCTTTATGGTGGGCGACGTCAAGCAGAGCATTTACGGCTTCCGCCACGCCGACCCCACGATCTTTGCCGCCCTGCGCCGTGCCTATCCCGCGCTCTCCGAGGGGAAGGACGGCCCCGCCGCCCACTTCTTCACGCGCAATTTCCGCTGCGATGCGCCCATCATCGACTACGCAAACGAGGTGGCGGGGACCCTCTTCCGCCTCGCGGGGCGGACGGTCGAATACCGCGACGAGGACGACCTCGTCTTCGCAAAGCTCGCCCCCGTGGGGCACACGCCCGTAAAAACCCTCCTCTTTGAGAAGGGCGCCAAGACCGCCGAGGGAGAGGGGGAGGGGGAGCCCGAGGAGGGCTCCACCGTAGGCGAGGGCGAGGTGGGCGCCGTCGCCGCCGAGATCCGCCGCCTCCTTGAATACGGCAAAAAGGACAACGGCGAGCCGATCCGCCCCCGCGACATTGCGATCCTTTTCCCCGCACGGAGCGCCATGCCCCCCTTTGTCGAGGCCGTCTCCCGCGTTTGCCGTGTGGTGACCGACCTTGACGGCGACTTTTTCCTCTCGCCCGAGGTGCTGCTTGCCTTCTCGCTCCTCAACGTCATCAACAACCCGCGGCGGGACGTTTACCTCGCGGCGGTCCTGCGCTCCCCCGTCTTTGGCTTTACGGTGGACGAGCTGACGCTTGTGCGCCTTGAGGGCAAGGCCGCCCCCACGCTTTACGATGCCCTCGTCTCCTACCTCGCCGCCCATCCCGACTTCCGCAAGGGGCACCGCTTTGCCGAGCGGCTTACGGCCTGGCGGCGCGTGGCGGAGGGCGACACGGTCGGAAATCTCCTTCTCACCGTCTTTCACGATGCGCGCCTCCTCTCGCTCTACGGCCGCGGGAGCGACGAGCATCACGATAACCTCTACCGCCTTTACGAGTACGCCCGCTCCTTTGAGGGCACGTCCTACGCAGGGCTTTACAGCTTCATCTCCTACGTCAATTCCGCCATTGAGGAGGAAAAGACCATCCTTACCCCCGCCGCCGAGGGAGAGGAGGAGGCCGTCACCTTTATGACGGTGCACAAGTCCAAGGGGCTTGAGTTCCCCGTGGTCTTTCTCTGCAACACCGAGCGACAGTTCCGCCACGTGGATAATTCGACAAGTTTTATTTACGACAAAGAATTTGGCCCCTGCACGCCCCTGCCGATCGCCGGTGGCACGGCGCTCTGCCATCACCCCATCGAGGCCCTCTACCGCTACCGTGAGAAGTTATCGACCGCCGAGGAAAAGATCCGCCTCCTTTACGTGGCCCTGACGCGCGCGCGGGAGCGCCTGTACGTCACGGGCTCCTGCCGTAATCCCTCCTCGCGCGTTCAGCGGGCCAGGGACCTTTTGACCCTCCCCACGGAATGGAGCATTCTGGAATGCGGCGACTGGCTGACCTGGATCCTTGCTATGCGGATGAAGTCCAAGGAGGACTACCTGCTCCCCACGCCCGACGGCGCGGCGGACCCTGTAAAAAAGGCGTTATCTACGATAAAAGACGCGCTCGTCTCCCTTAAAAACGAAGCGAGGGAGCCCGCCGAGGGCGATGGCGGCGCCACGGCAGAGACCGCCGAGGATGCCGCGACCGCCGAGGACCGCGAGGCAGACCGCCTCACCCGTGAGCTTTCCGAGCGTCTTTCCTTTGTCTATCCCGACAGGGCCGTGGTCGACCTGCCCGAAAAGCTCTCGGTCTCCCGCCTCACGCCACACGTCCTTGACGGCGCCGAGGGGGAGGAGAGCGCCCCGCCCGCCGTGCCCGAGACCTTCACGCCAAGCGTGCCCGCCTTTCTTTCGGGCCGCCACCGCGATGAGGCGGCGCTGGCAGGCACCGCCACTCACCTTTTTTTGCAGTTTGCCGACTTTGCTCGCCTTAAGAGCGAGGGGGTCGAGGCCGAGCTTGCCCGCCTCCTTGACGAGCGCTACCTCAGCGAGGAGGACGCCGCCCGCGTGCGCCGCGGCGAGGTCGAGACCTTTGCTGCCTCGCCTCTCTTTGCGCGCATTCTCGCGGCCCGCCGCGTCCGCCGCGAGCTGCGCTTTCACGCGCTCCTCCCCGCCGCCGACTTTGCCGAGGCGGAGACCGCCAAAGAGGCCCTTGCCGACCGCACCCTGCTGGTGCAGGGCGTTTGCGACTGCGTGATCGAGGAGGAGGACGGCTACTGCCTTGTCGACTATAAGACCGACCGCGTCCCCCGCGACCCTGCCGCCGCGCGTGCCCTGCTCCGTGAGCGGCACACGCGCCAGCTCTCCTATTACGCCGCCGCCTGTGAGCGCCTCTACGGCACCCCGCCGCGCGAGGTCCTCATCTATTCCCTCGCCCTTGGCGAGAGCATCGCGGTAGAGGTAGAGTAACCGCATCCCCCACCCCCCGGCCCCGCTTCACGCGGGGCTTTTCTTTTTTCGGCCCATCCAAGCTTCCCCCACGGAGGATATACAAGGGCGGGACGCCCTTGGTGATATACACGCTGACGCGTGATGATATACACCGCGCGGGGCGCGGTGATGGGTGACCCCTCTCAGTCGCGTTCCGCGCCAGCTCCCCCCGAGGGGAGCCATCTTGTTTTTCCGATGCCGCGGTTACTATCGGCCTCGCCCTTGGGGAGAGGTGGCGGCGTAGCCGACGGAGAGGGCAAGGCGCGATGAAAAACGCAAGAGGTGAACGGCGAAGATAAAAAAAGGAGCAACCGTAGTTGCTCCTTTTTGGTTATTTTGAGCTTCGCCGCGGAGAGTGCAGAATTCCGTGGAGAATCTTTCGTTCTCCGACCCGATGGCGTACAACCGTACGTCGAGCGGTCGGAAACGGGAAATTATGCCGGAATTCGCCTCACTCACTCCACGTCGAGGACAGCAAGCACCTCCGCGACCATCCTGTCATCGGCGTACTTATCCATCGTCGCAAAGTGGCGGTAGACCTCGGCGGCCGAGACCGACTCGCCAAAGCGCGCCGACTGGGCGGTGACCGTGTAGGTGTTCTCACCCACGGTGACGTAGTACTTGTAGACCAGCTCGGCGAGGAGGTTCTCCTCGGTCAGCGCCTCGTTCGGGAAGACCACCGAGTAGTTGAAGGAGGTGACGGGGGCACCGTCCACCGTCGTGCGCTCGTAGAGTGCCACGGCCTCGGGCTCGTAGCCCGTCACCAGGTTCTCACCCGTGATGGCGCCCGTCTCGGCGTTGTAGGTGAACCTCAGCTCGGCGTGGCTCTCGTCCGCGCCCTTCGCAAAGACCTTGACACCGAAGGTGATGGCACCCTTGGCGGAGAGCTTGGCAAGGAGGGCGGTATCCACGTCAAACACCGCGCGCACGCCCGCCGTATTCGCCGCAGCGGCACCCGAATCCACACGGATCTGGTAGCCCGCAAAGGTCACGGCGCTGTAGGGCTTGAGGACGTCATCGGTATAGGAGGCGACCACGGCCTTGTTCTGCGCGAAGGCGGGGTCAAACCTTGCGAGGATGTCGCGGGCCACGGGCTCAAACGAGTCGGCGTCCACGCCCTCAAGCACGGTCACGTCCATGCCCACAAGCTTCGCCAGGGCGAGGAACTGACGGTTGAGGTCGGCATCCTTCGTCAGGGTGAGGGTCAGGGTGTCGTAGTAGACCTTACCCACGATCTCGTCATAGAGCGCCTGAAGCGCCTTCTTCGAGACGTCATCGGTCAGGCGGATATCCGCAAAGGCCTTATAGACCACGGCCTTCTGGTCGGCCGAGAGGCAATCGAAGACCGAGAGGTCAAGGCGGAAGTACTTGGCAACGTCGGCAAAGTGGTTCTGCGCCATCTCGGCGGTCGTGAGCGACTTCTGATAGAAGCGCATCGCAAAGATCTGCGACTCGGAGGACGTGCCGTAACCAAACGTAGTCACGACCGCCGCGGTGGTGTCGGTCACGCTCTTCTCGGGAACGATCACCGAGCCGTCGGCATAAGCCGCCGTCTTGATGGACGAGGAGGAGCGATCGACGAGCGCCGTGTAGGTGACGGCGTCGGTCAGCGAGACACCCAACACCACGGGAGTGGCAAGCGTGTGACCGACAAGGCCGTTGTAGCCGCCAAAGCCCTTGAAGACGAGGTTGCCGTCAGGATCGCCGAGACGGGAGAGGGCGGCATCCGAGAAGGTGAAGAAGTTGCCGTGGTCACGGTCGGGCGCTCTCTCACCTGCCGTCATCACAACCTCTCCGGTCAGGGCTCCGGTCATGGGAACGTTGTTGATGGAGAGGTAGGACTGGCCCGAGAAGTAATTCTGCTGAATGTAGCCGGCGCCAAGCTCATAGGCAACGCGCTGCGCCGAGCCGTCATGGTCGTGCGAGGAAATGCCCGATATCTCGGGAAGCTTGACGTCAAAGGTGGTGGCGCCCGCCACAAGGAACGTGTTGAGGAGCTTCTCAACGGCAGCCTCGTACTTGGAGACTGCCTTCTTGTAATCCGAGTTCAGCACGGGAGCGTAATACACACCGTAGGAAACGGCCTGCGTTCCGTTCTCGTCGGGGTTCGGCCAGGAGTGGTAGGGGTGCGTGGCGCGCTCGGGGAAGAGCTCGGGGTTCGAGGTCTTCAGCGCCTCAAGGGCCGCAAGGGCCTCCTCTTTCGTATCATAGGTCTTGGCCTTAGCGAGATCCCTGTTATGGATCCACGCGGTCGAGAAGGACTCGTTGTTGCCCGAATAGGTATACACGTAACGCTCGGCGGCGCGGAACGGATCGTCCTCGGTGGCGGCGGGAGGATTCACATCGCGGGCGGGCTCGTCGCCGTAGGCCACGAGGATATACCCCTTCGTCATATCGAGGCGCTCGGTCACAGAGTCAAACTCCTCGGTGGCGGCGGGGTGCGTGGGCATCGCGGGGGCGGGGGCCTCGTCGCTCCAGAGGTCGGCCCAGTAGGGGTTCAGCTTAAAGAAGTCGATCTGACCGACAAGGCCGTCCTGCACGTAGAGCGTGTCGTAGGCGTACTCCTCGGGGAGGAAGTCGGCATAACGGGCCAGCACCTCGGCGGCGTAGGCATCCACCGTGTCCTGGGTCACGCCCGCAAAGTCACCGTTTTCGCCCTTGTTGGCGGTGGCAAAGGCCACGCGATCGTCGTAGGGGATCGACATCAGCTCCTCGATCGAGAGGGCCTCGGCCTTGGCGTAGGCGAGGAAGGCGTTGAGGTCGGCAGAGTCGCCCTTGTAGGAATCGTAGAAGTACTGCGCGGCGTAAAGCTCGCGGACGTCGGCCTCCAGGTCGGCGGCCGAGGTGTAGGCGGTATCGGCATGGATCGCCGCGATCGCCTCGTAGACGGGCTCCATGGGACGGAGCGAGGAAACGACCGTAGCCACCAGGTCAAGGTCAGCCATAAGGCCGGCGGCAACGTCGATGAACGCGTTGCGGGAGGCCTGACCGTCCACCTTCAGAAGTGCGTAGGTCGCCTCCACGCCGTCAACGATCGCCTGGCGGACCGCCTCGGCGGCACCGGCATCACCGATCTGCACGTTGGCCACGGCGTCATAAACGTCAGGGAGCAGCGTCGCATCGATGCCCGCAAAGCCCGTAAGGTCAACCTTGTAGTACTTCGCAAGGTCGGCAAAGCGGTTCTGTGCCATCTCGTCGGGCGTCAGCGCGCGGTCATAATAACGGATCGCGTACACGTCACCCGTGAAGGCGTTGCCCTTACCGATGGTATCGGTCCAGCCGGCCGCCCACACCTGGGCGGGATCGATGCCGTAGGGAGTTTTGTCCTGCGACGCCGCATAAAACCGCTCGACCGCGTAGGTGTACGTATCCTCGGGGTGCGCCGCCGTATGGGCAGCGATGGCGGCGTTCGCCGCGGCCTGCGTGGTATAAAGAAGGTACTTACCTGTCTTTTCCTCGTCGGTCAGAGAGTTGTTGTCGCCGTAATAAACATCGTCCGGGGTGATCGCATTGATGGCGGTTTGCTTGTCGGCAGTCGCCATGCCGTCGAAATACTGCTGGAAGTTCTCATCCACCCAGCGGTGGTGGTTGCCGTACGACGTGCCGGCCGCGTTTGTAGATGCGTAAATACGGTAGCCGAGCAGGCAGTCGCTCGTGTTCTTCCAGTAGATCGGAATCTCGTTGACCGCGTGAATCAGGGGAGTCTCCATCGCACCGGTATAGATCGCCAGGGCAGGCAGACGCTCCCCGGCGGCGACCTCCTCCTTCAGGGCGGTCATGGCCTCCTGCGTAAGGGCGGAGTGGCCGGTCAGCGACATCACAAAGGAGAGTGTGTCGGCACCCGAGCGCAGTGAGAGGGTCTTTGCCTCACTCCATTCCATAAGCATACGGGTAAAGCTCGCATAGCCGCCCTCGTACCAGCCGTTCCCGAAGGACCACGCAGCACCGCTCTTGCCCGAGCGGAGCTGTTTGAACGAGAAGGACATGCCCGCCGACTCGGTCGCATTGGTGATCGTACCGTTGTACAGCGAAGCGCCGCGGACGGTAAAATGCTCGTTGCCAAGCGAAGTGGTGGCGAATTGCTTGGCATCCATCACGTACTCGACCGTGATATCAAGGTCGGACGCCGTCATTGAGCCCGCGGGCTTGACGGTCAGAACATCCGCATCCAGCGAGAGCTTGCCGTCGGCAATGACCGGCGTTTTGCCCGTGGAGAGCGTGGGGCTGCCCGTCTTTTTCCAAATGTAATCGGAAAGGGCGGCTCCCTCCTTGGCTTCAAAGAAGTCGGCCGCAAAGAACAGGCCGTCCTGCACGTACAGGGCGTTGTAGTCCTTTTCGTCAAAGCTCGGCTCCTCAGCCCCGTCCGTGGCAAAGACGGTCAGCGCCCCGAGGGGGACCGCCGTTACCAGCATCACGGCGAGAAGAAGCATAGACAGAAGTCTCTTTTTCATAAGGGGATCTCCTTCTTGAAAAATGATTATTGATGTATTTCAATTTGCCGTAGCAAACAAAAACCGGAGAGGGAAAAGCGCCTCCCAGGCGCGGCACACCGCCAGTGGCGCGACACGCGAGGAGTGAAACTCTACTTAATATAGTAATTCATTTTAACATATTGCGCCCGCTTTGTCAATAGGAGCAGGGGGCGTTTTCCTCGGTTTTCTATGGGGTTTCGCCG
>JAFQWT010000111.1 GCA_017407375.1 Clostridia bacterium | reverse complement strand
TACCGAAAAGCCCCACGGCACCAAACGGCAAAAGCTCCTTAAGGGTGATGCTCCCACGGCCGAGGTGAAGAAGGGCGGAGGCGAGGGTGGCAAGGATAAAAAAGAGGAGATTTTGCCCCTGAGCCGCGTACTGCCCGACCCCGAGGACGTCCGTGAGGTACAGAAGATAAAGGCCGCCGCTACCGACCCCCAGCCCCGAAAGCACGGCCGCTCCGAAAAGAACGAGGGTGCTCATCCGAAAAGGAGACGGACGCCGCCAAGAAGGAGAAGAAGGGCAAGGATCCCGTGGAGGAGCCGCCCGCCCACGCGCCCAAGGAGGAGGGCCCCCAGCGCCCCGCCAAGGAGCGAGGGGAGAAGGAGGGGGACAAGGTCAACACCGCGCATATGACCTCCAACAATGTAAAGTATCATTGACATAATTGAGAAAATAAGCGCACACGCAGTAGAGATAGCCACCATTTTCTTTTCCTTATCGGGGTAGAGCCGTGTGAGCGTGAGCAGCATCACCATGCCGCCGCCCGTCCCCAAAAGGCCGTTGAGAAGTCCCGAGACACCGGCGGTGATGAGCCCGAGGCGCCGCTTTGCCTTTTCCTTCATTCTTCCTCCTTGCGCGCGCATTACATATTTTTTCGCTTTAAGTAAAAAATAAGCAAAGCCGCTATTGTTTTTTTGTTTGAAATTTGGTATTATTAAAAGTGTGGCCCCAAAGGGGCCCTGTCATACACCGAGGGAGAGCGACCGTTTTCTGCCCTTGCCCCTCCCTCGGCCCGCACTGTGAGAGAAAGGAAGTTCCATGCCCTTTACGTCCCCCTTCAAAAGAAAAAAAACCGAGGAGCTGCCGCTGCCCAGCACGCAAAAGGAGCGTGAGGAGCGCGAAAAAAGGAGACAGAGCCGCCATGAGGCGCGCCACGATCCTGCCAGCCGCCGCAATATCGCCATGCCCTACATCTGGATCGTTGTGTCGATCCTTTTGGGGCTTTGTCTTTATACCTCGGGCTGTGGATTTGCAGGGGACGCGATCCGCTTTGCCTTTTTGGGCCTTTTCTCCTACGGTGCCTACCTGTTTCCCGTCCTTTTCTTTCTCCTCGCGATCTTCTGGAGGCGCGGCGTTGTCAGCCGTAATCTTGGCTACCACGTCCTGCTCTCCACGGTATCGCTGGTGCTGCTTTTGGCCCTTGTCTACATTCTGACGCTTCCGATCGAGGCCCTTTCGGGCACGTTACCGAAGGAGGAGGTCGCGCTGAACGGCGGCTCCTACTTCAGCTTTGAGGACCCCCGCCCTGTGGGTGGCGGCTTCCTTGGGGCGCTCCTCGGCTGGGTGCTTTACCGCCTTGTCGGCCCGGTGATGACGATCATCCTAGCGGCGCTGGCCGTTCTGCTTTACGGCATTTTCGGCTTTGGCTTCAGCCCCGATGCCATCGTCCGCTCGCTCCTTGAAAAGCTCAAAAAGAGCCGCCGTGACGCCGCCGAGCGCCGCGAGCGCAAGCACGCCGAGGAGGCCGAGCGCGTAACCGCCGAGCGGGCCGCCCGTGCCGAGCGCCGCGGTGAGGCCGTGCCGTGCGAGACCGAGCAAGGCGAGGAGGCGACCGATGGCGAGAGCGCGGCGGCCGCCACCACCGAGGAGGACAAGCACCGCCGCTTTGCCACCCTGTTCCGCGAGACCGACGGCGCCACCGCCAAAAAGGAGGCGCCCCCCGCGCCCGCCGCCAGCGAGCCGAGCGAGGCCGACCTGCGTGCCTACAAAGAAAATAGGATCCGCGAGCGCCTGCGCCAGAACGACGGGATCCACACCTATGCGGTCAGCGATCTTCGTCCGTCAACACCCCCCTACCCCGAGGCCGAGGCGCCCCGCCCCACCGGCGGAAGCATGACCCACATGATGGCCGAGGTGCTCTCGCACGGGGCCACCTCAGGGGAGGAGGCCGCTGAGCCGCCCTTCCGCGGGGTGGAGGACTTCCGCCGTGTGACGGTGAACGAGCCCGTCCGCGTGCACGCCCCCGCGTACGTGAGGGCGACCGCCCCCGAGAGCGCGCCTGCGCCCGCGCCCACCTTCACGCCAACACCTGCGCCTGCTCACACGCCCGCGCCCGCTGTGAGCCCCGAGCCCGCCCCTGCCGCCCCGATACCGATGCCGCCCAAGCTGGAGACGGCCGTTGCCGAGGGCCCCGCCGTGATGCGGGAGAACGGCGTGGTGGTCGAGCGGGAGTCCCACAGGGAGAGCGCCCCCGCGCCAAGCGCACCGAAGGCCAGCACCTACGTGTATCCACCGACGGCCCTCCTCCGCCTGCCGGCGCTGGAGCAGGAGGCCGATCTCCAGGAGGAGATCCACAAGAACCAGGACACCCTGGTCAAGACCCTGGAGAGCTTTGGCATCCCGATCACGATCACGGGCTACTCCCGCGGGCCGCGCATCACGCGCTATGAGTTTATACAGAAGGCGGGCATCCGCGTGGCCAAGGTGGCCGCGCTGACCGACGACATCACGCAAAAGCTCAGCACGCAGGGCGTGCGTATCGAGGCGCCGATCCCCAACAAGAGCTCGATCGGTGTGGAGGTGCCGAACCGCAAATCCACCCCCGTCCGCATCCGTTCCCTCCTCGATACCGAGACCTTCCGCAATGCCGAGTCCAAGACCACGGTGGCCGTGGGCTGTGACGTGACGGGCAACCCCGTGTTCTTTGATATCGCCAAGGCGCCGCACATGCTGATCGCGGGTGCCACGGGCATGGGTAAATCGGTGTGCATCAACTCGGTGCTGATCAGTCTTTTGTACAAGGCCTCTCCCGAGGACGTGCGCATGATCCTCTTTGACCCGAAGAAGGTTGAATTCAACGTGTACGCCAAGATCCCGCACCTTCTGGTTCCCGTGGTGACCGACCCCACCAAGGCGGCGGGCGCCCTCAACTGGGCGGTGAACGAGATGGAACGCCGCTACGATATGATCGAGGCGGCGGGGGTGCGCGACATCAAGGGCTACAA
The DNA here is from genome assembly GCA_017407375.1 of Clostridia bacterium. Taxonomy (GTDB): domain Bacteria; phylum Bacillota; class Clostridia; order Oscillospirales; family CAG-272; genus UBA1740. Next base: position 1,072 of record JAFQWT010000111.1, on the reverse strand, counting down.
CGCATACTGCCTTGAGCACGGCATTCCCACCCTGCCGAAGATCGTCATCGTCATTGACGAGCTCAACGACCTGATGATGTCAGCACGGAAGATGGTGGAGGCCTCGATCTGCCGTATCGCCCAGAAGGCGCGTGCGGCAGGCATCCACCTGCTGATCGGTACGCAGAGACCGTCCGTCAACGTCATTACGGGTGACATCAAGGTCAACATCCCCGCGCGTATTGCCTTTCGCGTCAACCAGCTGGTGGACTCGCGCACGATCCTGGATATGACGGGGGCCGAGCGCCTCCTGCCGCACGGCGATATGCTCTTCTCCCCCGCGGGAACGCCCCAGCGCGTGCAGGGCGCCTTTGTGGAGGACGATGAGGTCAAGGCCGTGGTGGCTCACCTGGCGGGGAGCGTTGGCGAGGCCGTCTTTGACGAGACGATCCTCTCGGATATCGAGAAGGAGGCCGCCAAGTGTGCCAAGCAGAACGGCACCGACGAGGACGAGGACGGCGACGTTGGCGCCTCGCTTGACGGGGTGCTGGACGACCCGAAGTTTGAGGCGGCGCTGGAGGTTGCCTTCTCCACGGGGAGCATCTCGACCTCTCTCCTCCAGCGAAAGATCGCCGTGGGCTTTGGCAAGGCCTCCCGCTTTATCGACGCGATGTGCGAGATGGGCGTGGTGGGAGAATCGCAGGGCGGTGCCCGCCCGCGCGAGCTTTTGATGAGCCGTGCCGAATACGAGGAGCGGCGCCACCGTTTGTTTGATGATTGATACGAAGGGAGCTTTTTTATGGTTTACGTTTTACTTGCCGAGGGCTTTGAGGAGATCGAGGCCCTGACCCCTGTGGACATCCTGCGCCGCGGCGGCGTGGAGGTAAAGACCGTGGGCATCACGGGCCGCACGGTCATGGGGAGCCATGGGATCCCCGTGACGGCGGACCTCACCCCCGAGGAGCTTGGTGACGATTTTGAGATGGTGGTGTTTCCCGGGGGACTTCCCGGGTCCGATCACCTGAACGCCTCCCCCGTGACCGACCGCCTTCTGGCGGAGGCCGAGCGCCTTGGCGCCCACGTGGCGGCGATC
>JAFQWT010000110.1 GCA_017407375.1 Clostridia bacterium | reverse complement strand
CGAGCCGGTCTCGGTCATTTCGATGCGGTTGTGGTATTGGCGGATCTGTTCCTTGATGATCTGACTGATCTCAGCGGGTTTATTGCTCACTGCTTCATCACTTCCTTCACTGCGTGCAGGCGGCGGCGCAGGCTGCCGTCCAGCACCTTGCCGTCCACACGGACGACGAGGCCGCCCATCAGACTCTCATCCACCGTGCACGTGAGGGTGACGGTGCGCCCGAAGCGGGCGGAGAGGGCTGTGGCGAGCCGGTCTTTCTCGGATTCGGTCAGGGGTACCGCGCTGACCACCTCGGCGGTGGATGCGGACACGGCGGTCTCGTACATCCGGCGGTACTCCGTGATGCAGTCGTTTAGGCTGCGGATGCGCCCGTGGGCGCACAAGAGCTGGATAAAGGTCAGCACCTGCTCGGGCAAGATACTGCCCAGCGCCTGCTCTAACAGGCCGTCCCGCTCTGCCCGCGGGATGGCGGGGCAGGCCAACAGCTCCACGTATTCGGGGTTGTCGGCAAACAGCGCGGCGGCGGTGTCCAGCCCGTCCAGATAGGTTTTTACTTGGTCGTTTTCGGCGGCCAGGGCGTACAGCGCCTCGGCGTATTCACGGCACAATTCTGTCGTCATGTGGCATCACCCACCTCGTCCAGGAAGGACGCGATCATCGCACGGTGATCGTCGGCGTTGATCTCACGCTCCAACAGCTTCTCCGCCAGCTCGGCGGACAGGTCGGCGATCTCGCCCCGCATGGCGGCGGTGGCCTTCTGACGCTCCAGCTCGGCCTCGGCCTCGGCGTGGCGGAGGATGCCCTGCGCCTTTTCCTTGGCGTCCGCGATGACGCGGTCGCCGTGGAGGCGGGCACTCTCGTCGGCGGCGGCGAGGCGGTCGCTTGCCTCTTGGTCGGCGGCGGCCAGCTTCTCCGCCCACAGCGCCTTGTCCTCGTTGGCCTTGGCCTCGGCCTCGGCGGCGTCGGAGAATTGCTTATCCACCATATCCTGCCGCTGCTGCATCACCTTTTGGACGGGCTTCCACAGCAGTTTTTTCAGGATGAGGAAGATCAGCAACAGATTCGCCAGAGAGATCAATATCTGCCAAATGTTGACCGATATGACGTCTAATGTTTGAATCATAGTGCAAACCTCTGTTTTACTTACTTAATGTTGTTCATCAGGATGTTTACAAACTGATTGGGGGCTACGAAGATCAGCAGGATGGCGATGACCAGACCGTACAGACCGGTGGTCTCGGCGATAACGCAACCCGTGATCATGGTAGAGGTGACGTCACCCTTGCACTCGGGCTGACGGCCGATGGCCTCGCAAGCCTTTGCCACGGCGTTACCTTCACCGATACCGGGGCCGATACCCGCGATCATAGCCAAGCCTGCGCCGATGGCGCAACCGCCCAGAATAATACCAATAGCCAGTTCTAACATAACAAATTACCTCCTGTGATAATGTGGATTGACGTTTTTGTTTTTATGCTTCATCGGCGGGAATGACCCTTACGCCGTTTTTGCCAGTTTCTTTTCCAGTTTTGCCTTTTTCTTCGCTTCGCGTTTGGCTTTGCGCTCCTCAAATTCGCTCTGGGGGAAACCGCCCGCCACGTACATCATGGTCAGAGTGGCGAGGATGAAGGCCTGCAGACCGCCGCTGAAGATGTCGAAGTACAGGCTCAGCACCGCGGGGATGCCGATACGCAGGAGCGGT
>JAFQWT010000109.1 GCA_017407375.1 Clostridia bacterium | reverse complement strand
TTCCTCGTCGGTGTAGCTGCTCAGTTCAATCAGCTCCATACGGTCGAGGAGGGGTCTGGGAATGGTATCGGTAGTATTGGCAGTGGTGATGAACATGATGCGGCTGAGGTCAACAGGCAGCTCCATGAAGTGATCGCGGAAAGAGCCGTTCTGCTCGGCGTCCAGCACCTCAAGGAGCGCGGAGGCGGGATCGCCGCGGGAGTCGTTTGCCAGCTTGTCGATCTCGTCCAGCACCAACAGCGGATTCATGGAACCTGCGCGGATGAGGGCATCGATAATACGACCGGGCATGGCACCGATGTAGGTCTTACGGTGACCACGGATATCCGCCTCGTCGCGGACGCCGCCGAGAGAGAGACGGGACAGCTTGCGGTTCATGGCCTTGGCAACAGAGATGGCGATAGAGGTCTTACCAACGCCGGGAGGTCCAACGAGGCAGAGGATCTTACCCTTGGCCTCAGGGTTAATTTGATGGACGGCAATAAACTCCAAAATCCGTTCTTTTACCTTTTCAAGGCCGAAATGGTCGCGGTCAAGGATGGCGCGGGCCTTGGCAACATCGGCGCGGTCGCGGGTGTATGTAGGCCAAGGAATATCGAGGCAGGTATCGATATAGTTGCGGATGACAGAGGCCTCGGCGCTGCCGAAAGGCTGCTTGCCCAAACGATCCAGCTCCTTGCAGAGCTTTTTGCGCACCTCGTCAGAGAGCTTGGCATTGTCGATCTTCTCGGCGTACTCCTGCAGCTCCTCATCGCCGTCATCGCCCAGTTCGTGCTGCAGTACCTTCACCTGCTCACGGAGGATCATGTCCTTCTGCACGCGGGCAACGCGGGCGCGCACCTTCTGCTCCATCTCCACCTCAAGGGAGATGACATCCACCTCGTGGGCGAGGATCTCATTGAAGATCTTCAAGCGCTTAACGGGATGGAGTTCTTCCAACACGCGCTGGCGATCGCCGTGGCGCAGGGTGATATTTTGTGCCACAAAGTCAGCCAAACGGCCGGGGTCGCGGCAGTCCAGTACCGTGGAGACAAACTCATCGCTGAGGTTGCCTACCAGTTCCTTATACGCACCAAAGATGGCGTAGGTCTGACGGATCAGCGCCTCCACGCGATTGGTGTGCTTGCCGGGGAACTCCTCGTCAAGCAGCTCGATCTGTGCCTGCAGGAAAGGCTTATTCTGCCACAAACGCAGGATACGGGCACGCTGATGACCCTCCACCACCACGCGGACGGAGGTTTCGGAGGTCTTGATGATCTGCAGAATGCGGCAAAGCGTGCCCATATCGTGGAGATCCTTCTCCTCGGGCAGGGCCGTGGCAATATCACGCTGAGTAACGAGGAAAATCATACGATCTGCATCCATGGCGTTATCGAGAGCGTAGATGGAAATCTCGCGCTCAACATCGAAACTCATGGTGAGATCGGGGAAAACCGTTAAGCCACGGAGGGCAATCACGGGAGTATTCAAAGTTGTACGTTCCATAAGTGGGTCTCCTTTTCAGGGGAATGCGGGATAAAGGCATGGGGAGAGGCAATGCCTCTCCCCTGCTGTTACGGTTGTTAAGAGGCCGAAGCAGAAGCGGATTTTTTCTTTCCCTTGCTGACCGTCTTGATCTTGACACGGCGCTCGGCTTTCTCGGGATCACGAGTGATCTCCGGTGCAGCGCCGTCGCGGACACATTCAGCGGTAATGGTGACACGCTCGATGCTGGGGTCGGAGGGAATGTCGTACATCAGCTCCGTCAGCACACCTTCCAACACGGCGCGGAGGCCGCGGGCACCGATACGGCGCTCGATGGCCTTGTCAGCCACCGCTTCCAGCGCCTCAACGGTAAAAATGAGCTCCACATCATCGTAACCGAGGAGCTTTTGATACTGCTTCACCAGCGCATTCTTAGGCTCGGTGAGGATACGCACCAAGTCGGCGCGGCACAAGCCGCTCAAGGGAGCAATCACAGGCAGACGGCCCACCAGTTCGGGGATGATACCAAACTTCAGCAGGTCGTGGGGCTGCACTTCTTTAAGGAGCGCGCCCTCAACACGCTCGGCCTTGCTCTCTACGATGGCATCGAAGCCGATACTCTTGCGGTCAGTACGGCGCTCGATAATCTTTTCAAGACCATCAAAGGCACCGCCGCAGATAAAGAG
>JAFQWT010000008.1 GCA_017407375.1 Clostridia bacterium | reverse complement strand
CGCCAAGAAGCTGGGTCTGGGCATCGGCATCGTGGGACTGTTCAACATTCAATTTATCGTGGACAAGGATGACAATGTCTTTATCATCGAGGTCAACCCGCGCTCCTCGCGCACCGTGCCCTTCCTCTCCAAGGCCACGGGCTATTCCCTTGCCGACATCGCCACCGAGGTCATCCTTGGCAAGTCCTTGAAGGAGCAGGGCATCTTTGACATCTACCCCGAGGAGAAATCGCGCTGGTACGTCAAGGTCCCCGTCTTCTCCTACAACAAGATCCGCGGGCTGGACGCCTACCTCTCGCCCGAGATGAAGTCGACGGGCGAGGCCATCGGCTACGACGACAAGCAGAACCGCGCGCTCTACAAGGCGCTCCAGGCCTCGGGCATGCACCTGCAGAACTACGGCACGGTGCTGGCCACGATCGCCGATAACGACAAGGAGGAGGCCCTGCCCCTCATCCGCCGCTTCTACGACCTCGGCTTCAATATCGAGGCCACCGAGGGCACGGCCCGCTACCTGAAGCAGAACGGCATCCGCACGCACGTCCTCGGCAAGATCGGCTCGGGCTCCGGTGAGATCCCCGAGGCCATCCGCCAGGGTCACATCGCCTACGTCATCAACACCTCGGACCTCGGCTCGGCCTCCGGTATGCATGACGGGCACGAGATCCGCCGCCTGGCCACCGAGAACAACGTGACCCTCTTTACCTCGCTCGACACCGTCAAGGTCCTGCTTGACGTGCTGGACGAGACCACCCTCCGTATCTCGACCATTGACGCCTGACGAGGACAGTATGAAGCAGTCTCTTTTTACGATAGCAGAAAACACCCCCCTCACCGAAAGCGTTTACCGCATGGTGCTTTTGGGGGACACCTCCGCCATCACCCGCCCCGGGCAGTTTGTGAACGTCAAGCTTGAGGGCCGCTTTTTGCGCCGCCCCATCTCGGTGTGTGCGTATGAGCAGGGGCGCCTCACCCTCCTTTATAAGGTGGTGGGCGGCGGCACCGAGGAGATGTCCCGCATGGCCGCGGGGGAGGTGCTTGACCTTCTGACGGGCCTTGGCAACGGCTATGACGTCTCCCTTGCGGGGGATGCGCCCCTGCTCATTGGCGGCGGCGTTGGCGTGCCGCCCCTCTACCAGCTGGCAAAGGAGCTTTTAGCCCTTGGCAAGCGGGTGCGCGTGATCCTTGGCTTCAACACAAGGGCCGAGGTGTTCTACGAGGAGGAGTTCCGCGCCCTTGGTGCCGCGGTCACCGTCACCACGGTGGACGGCTCCCACGGGACGCGCGGCTTTGTGACGGCGGCGCTGGACGAGGCGCCCTACACCCACTTTTACACCTGCGGCCCCGAGCCGATGCTGAAGGCGGTCTTTGCCGCCACGGCGACCGGAGGGCAATTCAGCTTTGAGGAGCGCATGGGCTGCGGCTTTGGGGCTTGCATGGGCTGCTCCTGCAAGACCGTGACGGGGAATAAACGCATCTGCCGCGAGGGCCCCGTGCTCATGAAGGAGGAGATCCTATGGAAAGCTTAAAGGTCGACCTTGCGGGGATAGAGATCGACAACCCCGTCATTCCCGCCAGCGGCACGTTTGGCTTTGGCTATGAGTTTGCCGAGCTTTACGACATCAACGTGCTGGGCACCTTCTCCTTTAAGGGCACCACGCTCTCGCCCCGCTTTGGAAACCCCACGCCCCGCATTGCCGAATGCACGGCGGGCATGATCAACGCCGTGGGGCTGCAAAACCCCGGGGTCGAGAGGGTCATCTCCGAGGAGCTGCCAAAGCTTTCCCGTGTCTTTCACAAGCCCGTGATGGCCAACGTTTCGGGCTTTTCGGTGGAGGAATACGAAAAGACCGTGGCGCTCCTTGACCCCTGCCCCGAGATCGGCTGGTTTGAGGTCAACGTCAGCTGCCCGAACGTCCACGGCGGCGGTATGAGCTTTGGCACCTCGCCCGCTGCGGCCGCCGAGGTCACGCGTGCTGTGCGCGCCGTGACGAAAAAGCCGGTCTTTATCAAGCTCTCGCCGAACGTGACCGACATCGTCTCGATCGCCCGCGCGTGTGAGGAGGCGGGGGCCGACGGCATCTCGCTCATCAACACGCTCCTTGGTATGCGCATCGACCTTGCCCGCCGCCGCCCCGTGATCGCCAACGTGATGGGGGGCTTTTCGGGCCCGGCCATCTTCCCTGTGGCACTCCGCATGGTGTACCAGGTGGCACACGCCGTTTCGGTCCCCGTCATCGGTATGGGTGGCGTACAGTCGGCCGAGGACGTCATCGAGATGCTGATGGCGGGCGCTGTTGCCGTGGAGGTGGGCGCCGCCAACCTTGTGAACCCCACCGCCTGCCGTGACATCATCGCCGACCTTCCCCGTGTGATGCGAAAGTACGGCATCACCTCACTCCGCGACCTTAAGATCTGAAAGGAGACACCATGCTTTACGATGCCTTTTCCCTGAACGGTAAGTACAAAATGGACTATTCTCCCGACGCCTACCTCTCGGAGGAGGTGCCGGAATTCTCAAAATTCAGCTGCAAGCTGGACGCGATCCCCGGCTACTGGGAGGATATGACCGAGAAATTTGAGCGGGCGCCCTTTTATCGCCTACTCCAGGTCAACCCCGAATACGGTGTGCAGCGCTACCCGATCGTGGACGTGGCCCCCGATATGGCCCTGCCGAACGTGATGGGCACCTTCTTCTACGAGAGGACCCTCACCCTTGAGACCCTGGCCGACGACGTGACCATCGCCTTCCCGCAGGTGCACAACACCCTCTCGGCCTGGTGGAACGGCCACTTCCTTGGCCGCCACGTGGGCTACTCCACGCACTTTGAGCTGGCCGTGCCGCGGGAATACCTCACGGTCGGGGAGAACACCGTGACCTTTGCCGTCTCCAACCACCGCCACAAGGGGTGGGACGACCAGCCCGTGTCGGGCATTACCTCCCGCGCCGCCTCGGAATACTCGGGCGGTATCTCGGACAGCGTTGCCCTGCGCGTTTACCGCTCCCCCCTGCGTGCCGCCGCCGTCCTCTTTTCGGAGGACCTGAAGACCGCCGACGTGCGCGTGGAGGCAAAACGTAAGGTTTCCTTTACCTATGAGGTGCTGGACGGCACCACCGTGCTGCGCTCGGGTAAGGCGGACGGGGACTTCACCTTCTCCGCCGAGGGGCTTGACCCCTGGTCGCCCGACAGCCCCCGCCTCTACACCCTCCGCCTCACGGACGGTGTGGCCACGCTGGACGTTCCCTTTGGCGTGCGCCGCCTTGTGGCGCGCGGGCTTGACCTTCTCCTCAACGGTGAGCCCATTTACCTTGCGGGCGTGACCGAGCATTGCTACTACCCGATGACGGTGTGGCCCTCACGCGACGTGTCCTACTACCGTATGGTGATCACAAAGCTCAAGGAGCTGGGCTTCAACTTCATCCGCTTCCATACCGTCGTGCCGACCGAGCAGTATATGCAGGCGGCGGACGAGCTGGGCATTCTCGTTGAGGTGGAGAGCCCGAACTACACGTCCCTTGAGGAATGGCGCGAGATCGTCGCCTTCTGCCGCCGCCACCCCTCGGTGGTGATGTACTGCTGCGGCAACGAGCTGCAGATGGAGGACGACTTCATTGAGCATCTGCGCGCCTGCGCCGACTATATGCACGAGCACACCGACTCGCTCTTCTCCCCGATGAACGCGATGCGCGGCCTTGAGTACGCCTTCCAGCTCGAGCCCCATATGATGCATGAGGTGGTGGAAAAGCCCGTGCTTCATAACCCCCGCCGCTTCCGCATCGTCGGCGAATTCTCGGACGTCTATAATACGGTGGCACAGTCGGCGGTCAGCCACCGCCAGCTCGCGCCCAACATCAAGGGCATGGAGGAGGCCCCCTACGCGATCGAGGGCTTCTTTAAGCCCCAGCTGGCGCACGAGACGGCCATTGACGGCACCTACGTTGACCTCTCGATCCGTGACCGCTACCGCGGCACCCGCGTTGGCGATACCGCCAAGTTCTCCTCGATCGAGGAGCATCTCAGGAAATCGGGCGTGCTTCATAAGGCCCCCGTCTATTTCCGCAATTCCTGCCGCTGGCAGCAGCTGCTCCGCAAGTACAACTTTGAGATGGTGCGCTCGATCCGCGCCTTCCGCGGGTTTGACTTCCTCGGTCCCATCGACACGCACTGGCATACCTTTGGGTACGACGTTGGTATGATGAACGAGTTTTACGAGCTGAAGCCCGGCGAGACCGTCCGCAACGTGCGGATGTACAACAGCCAGACCGTCCTGCTTGCCGACTTCCGCACCAACTTCAACTTTGCCGCAGGCAGCGAGCTTACGGTGGGGCTTGACCTCTCGCTCTTCGGTGTGAAGGAGCTGAAGGGGGCCGAGCTTTCGGTGCGCCTTATGAAGGGGGACCGCCCCTATGACGTGCGCCGCGTGCCCATTGCCCCCGTGCCCGTGGGCGCGATCTCACGCATTTACGATTACACCGTCACCCTGCCCGATGCCACCGAGGCCACCGAGATGCGCCTTTGCGTTTCGTTGACGGCGGAGGGGCTCTACACCGAAAACGAGTGGCCGATCTACGTCTATCCCGCCGCCACGCCGAACGCGGAGGGGCTGACGCTGGGCGACGGCCTCACGCTGGAGGAGCTGCTTGCGGCGCTTGAGCGCGGGGAGCGCGTGGTGGTGACGAACGGCGGACCGTTTGTGAAGTCGCCGCTCTCCTTCCAGATCGCCAAGGCGGGCCGCTGCGCGCCCGACCTTGCCACGGTCATCCACGACCACCCCGTCACACGGAAGCTCCCGCACGAGGGCTTCTGCGGGTGGCCCTTCCGCGCACTGATGACGGAGGCCACGTCGGTCGTGTTCTCAACGAACGCCGTGCCGTACGAGCCGATCGTGGAGGTGGCGTCCTCCCACAAGCACGTCATAAAGCGCGCCGCCCTCTTTGAGTTCCGCGTGGGCGAGGGGCGCCTGCTCGTCTCCTCCTTCAACCTCACGTGGAACGACCCCATCGCGGCGTACTACAAGGCCCTTCTCTTTGATTACGCAAGGAGCGAGGACTTCTGCCCGAAGCACAGCGTAACGCCCGAGGCGCTCCGTGCGCTGGCCGGCTCCGGCTACGTGGCCGCCGCCCGCGATACGAACATCTCCTTGAACCCGAACGACAAATCCTCCGTACGTATTAAAAAATGAAAGGACTGTAGCCATGGGAAAAGACGTCATCATTGCCTGCGATTTTGACAGCGCCGAAAAGACCTTTGCCTTCCTTGACCGCTTCACGGGGAGAAAGCCCTTTGTGAAGATCGGCATGGAGTTATATTACGCCGAGGGGCCCGCCATCGTCCGTGCGATCAAGGAGCGCGGCCACAAGATCTTCCTTGACCTTAAGCTTCACGATATTCCAAACACGGTGAAAAAGGCCATGGCTGTCCTTTCGCGCCTGGACGTGGATATGACGAACCTCCACGCGGGCGGCACGCGCCCGATGATGGAGGCGGCGCTGGAGGGCCTTACGCGGCCCGACGGCACCCGGCCCCTCCTCATCGCCGTGACACAGCTGACCTCGACCGACGAGGAGACCATGCACCGCGACCTTTTGGTCACGGGCAAGATGGAGGACGTGGTCATGCACTACGCCTCGTGTGCCGCCACGGCCGGGCTTGACGGTGTGGTCTGCTCCCCCCGTGAGGCCGAGGCCGTGCATGCCAGGTGCGGAAGGACGTTCCTCACGGTGACGCCCGGCGTCCGCTTTGCCGACGGTGACGTTGGCGACCAGAAGCGCGTGATGACCCCCGCCGAGGCCAAGCGCATCGGCTCCGATTACATCGTGGTCGGCCGTCCGATCACCGCCGCCGCCGACCCCTGCGCCGCTTACGAGCGCTGCGTTGCCGAGTTTTGCGACTAAATGAAAAGGAAGGTTTACAAAAATGAAACAACTTGACAAGCTCATCGCCCGCGATCTTCTCTCGATCCGCGCCGTGTTCTTCCGCCCCGAGGAGCCCTTTACCTGGGCCAGCGGCATCAAGAGCCCCGTCTACTGTGACAACCGCCTGACCCTCACCGCTCCCGCCGTCCGTACCGACGTGGAGGAGGGACTGGCCACCCTTATCCGTGAGCATTATCCCGAGGCCGAGGTGCTGATGGGCACCTCCACGGCGGGCATTGCCCACGCCGCCATCACGGGTCACCTTCTCGGCCTTCCCATGGGTTACGTCCGCTCGGGCGCCAAGGACCACGGCCGCCAGAACCAGATCGAGGGGCGCCTTCTGCCCGGGCAGAAGGTGGTCGTCGTTGAGGACCTCATCTCAACGGGCGGCTCGGTCATCGAGGTCGTGAACGTCCTGCGTGAGGCGGGCGCCGACGTCCTCGGTATCGTCAGCATCTTCACCTATGGCATGAAGAAGGGGCTTGACCGCCTGGCCGAGGCCAAGGTCAAGAACGTCTCGCTCACGAATTTTGACGTCATTGCCGAGGTGGCCGCCGAGGAGGGGTACATCAAGGACGAGGACATCGCGCGCCTCATCGCCTTCCGCAATGACCCTGCGGACGAAAGCTGGATCGGCAAATGAGAAGTCTTATCGACATTCAGGACCTCTCGGTCGCCGAGCTTGATGAACTGTTTGCCACCGCCGCCGACATTGCCGAGCACCCCGCCCGCTATGCCGAGGCCGCCAAGGGCAAAAAGCTGGCCACCCTCTTTTTTGAGCCCTCCACCCGCACGCGCCTCTCGTTTGAGGCGGCCATGCTGGAGCTTGGCGGCAGCGTGATCGGCTTTTCGGATGCCGACTCCTCCTCCGCCGTGAAGGGGGAGAGCGTGGGGGACACGGCCCGCGTGATCTCGGCCTATGCCGACATCATGGCCATGCGCCACCCGCGGGAGGGCGCCGCGCTGGTGGCCGCCACCCGCGCCACGGTGCCCGTCATCAACGCGGGGGACGGCGGTCACGCCCACCCCACGCAGACCCTCACCGACCTCTTTACGATCCTGCGTGAGCATAAAAGGATCGAGGGGCTGACCGTCGGCTTTTGCGGCGACCTGAAGTACGGCCGCACCGTCCACTCGCTCATCTCGGCCCTCTCGCGCTATGCGGGGGTGAAGGTCGTCCTCATCTCGCCCGCGGAGCTTTCGCTCCCCGGCTACATCAAGGGCGGCGTCCTTCTGGAGGCGGGCATGGACTTTTCGGAGACCACCGACCTTGAGGCCGCGATCCCCGCGCTGGACGTCCTCTACATGACCCGCATCCAGCGGGAGCGCTTCCCCGATCCCGACGAGTACGAGCGGCTGAAGGACAGCTACGTCCTCACGCCCGAAAAGCTCGTGGCCGCCAAGCCCACGCTCTCGATCCTCCATCCCCTGCCCCGCGTCAATGAGATCAGCGTCCGCGTAGATGCCGACCCGCGCGCCAAGTATTTCTCGCAGGTGGAGAACGGCAAGTACGTGCGTATGGCGCTCATCCTTTCTCTCCTTGCCAGCGCCGCCGACAAAACCCCCCTCACCGCCCCCGGTGAGGAAATGCCGACCATGGCCTGCCATAACCCCGTGTGCATCACGCGGTGTGAGCAGGAGCTTTTGCCGCGCTTCCGCGTGACCAACCGTGAGCTTCAAATCATCCGCTGCGTTTTCTGCGAAAAGCGCGCCGAGGAACGAAGGTAAATAAAAAAAGCACCGCCAATGGCGGTGCTTTTTTTAATCCTCGGTCACCTCAAAGAGATCGTTCGGCGTGCAGTCCAGAAGAAAGCAAAGCGCCTCAATGTTCTCATAGCGAATGGACTTTGTCTCGTTGTTGACCATTCGGCTGAAGTTCTGATAGCTCATGCCTAACTGCTTGTAAAGCCAATACCGTGTCTTTCCCTGCTTTTGCAAAAGCTCAAGCGCCTTTAATTTTACCATAAGATACTTCTCCGAATATCATGTTTTAATGAGATAATACCTTATTTTGGCTCTTGACATATAGACTAATACATTATATAATTTATTAGTCTATACAGAAGGGAGAGGCCATGATACGTGATGTGACGGGAGTGATCCTAACCCCAGGCAATGGGGGAAAGGACTGCCGTGGAAACGGCAGAACCAAAAACTTTTGGGGAAAATGGATCGAGTGCTGCTGTGATGAATGCGACTATCTAATCTGCTGCACCGAGGGAAGCGAGGAAATGTGCCAAAGCTGCCGCGACACCGCTTGCCCAAGGAAAAAAGGAAAGTAAAAAAAGCACCGCCAACGGCGGTGCTTTTTTCTTAGTGGTGCGCGGTTTTAGCCCGCGAGGGCGCGCCGCAGAAATTTCGCAAGACGAGACGCGGCGAGAAGCACAGGCGACGGCGTACTTACGTACGTCGAGCCGAGCATCACAGGCGCAACGAAGTATTGCGGAATTTATGCAAGCGCTTAGAAGAGGCCGGAGATCTTGCCCGTACTATCTACGTCGATCTTCTCCGCGGCAGGGACCTTCGGAAGGCCGGGCATCGTCATGATGTCACCCGTGAGGACGACGATGAAGCCCGCGCCCGCGGAGACCTTGACGTTTCTTACCGTGACGGTAAAGCCCTCGGGAGCGCCGAGCTTTGCGGGATCGTCCGAGAAGCTGTACTGCGTTTTGGCCATGCAGACGGGGAGCTTATCGTAGCCGAGGGAGGTGAGAGTCGCGATCTGCTTCTTGGCGGCGGGGGTAAAGGTCACGCCGTCCGCGCGGTAGACGCGCTTGGCGACCGCCTCGATCTTCTCCTCAATGGTGGTGTCAAGCTCGTAGCTGAACGAGAAGTCGTTCTTCTCCTCGCAAAGGGCCACGACCTCACGGGCGAGGGCCTCGCCGCCGCGGCCGCCGTCCGCCCAGACGGTGGAAAGCACCACATTCACGCCGAGGTCACGGCACTTCCGGATGACAAGCTCGATCTCGGCGTCGGTGTCGGTCGGGAAACGGTTGACCGCCACCACGCAGGGGAGCTTATAGACCGTGGTGATGTTGGAAACGTGGCGGAGGAGGTTCGGGATACCCGCCTCCAGCGCCCCGAGGTTCTCGGTGCCAAGCTCGGTCTTCGCAAGGCCGCCGTGCATCTTCAGGGCGCGGACGGTGGCGACCATCACAACGGCATCGGGGTTGAGACCCGCGGCGCGGCACTTGATGTCCAGGAACTTCTCAGCGCCGAGGTCGGCGCCAAAGCCCGCCTCGGTGACCGTGTAATCGCCAAGCTTCATGGCCATACGCGTGGCGATGACCGAGTTGCAGCCGTGGGCGATGTTGGCAAAGGGGCCGCCGTGGACGAAGGCGGGCGTGCCCTCCAGGGTCTGAACAAGGTTCGGCTTCAGGGCGTCCTTCAGGAGCGCGGCCATCGCGCCGACGGCGCCCAGCTGACCCGCGGTGACGGGGCGCTCATCGTAGGTGTAGGCCACCACAATGCGCGAAAGGCGGGCCTTGAGGTCGTCAATGTTCGAGGCAAGGCAGAACACGGCCATGATCTCAGAGGCCACGGTGATGTCAAAGCCGTCCTCACGCGGCACGCCGTTCACACGGCCGCCAAGGCCGTCGGTCACAAAGCGGAGCTGACGGTCATTCATATCGACACAACGGCGCCAGGTGATGCGGCGGGGGTCGATGCCGAGGGCGTTGCCCTGGTAGATGTGGTTATCGAGCATGGCCGCCAGGAGGTTGTTGGCGGCACCGATGGCGTGGAAGTCGCCGGTGAAGTGGAGGTTGATGTCCTCCATCGGCACGACCTGCGCGTAGCCGCCGCCCGCGGCACCGCCCTTAACGCCGAACACGGGACCGAGCGAGGGCTCACGGAGGGCCACCACGGTGCGCTTGCCAATGCGCGAGAGGCCGTCGACAAGACCGATGGTGGTGGTGGTCTTCCCCTCCCCTGCGGGGGTGGGGGTGATGGCGGTCACAAGGATGAGCTTGCCGTTTTTGCGCTCGCTCTCGTTTAAGAGCGCGTAATCGACCTTGGCCTTGTAGCGGCCGTACTGCTCAACGTACCTCTCGTCGATCGCGGCGCGCGCCGCGATCTCGGTGATGGGCTTCATGGGGGTTGCCTGGGCGATCTCAATGTCGGAAAGATAAGCCATTTCTCTCAGTTCCCTTCTTGTTTGTAAGGTTTTGTTTACTTGAAATATTTAACGGCAGAGGCGAACATCTGCATATCGTACTTGCCGAGGACGTTTTGGTAGAGACCCGCGCCGATGCGCTCGGAGTGGCCCATCTTACCGAAAACGCGGCCGTCGGGCGAGGTGATGCCCTCAATGGCCATGACCGAGTTGTTGGGGTTGTAGCGGACGTCGCTTGTCGGGTTGCCGTCAAGGTCCACGTACTGCGTGGCGATCTGGCCGTTTTTCGCAAGCTCCGCAAGGACGGCGTCACTCGCCAAGAAGCGACCCTCGCCGTGGGAGATCGGCACGGTGATGACGTCACCGACCTCGGTGGCGGCAAGCCAGGGGGACTTGTTGGACGAGACGCGCACGCGGACGAGCTTCGATTGGTGGCGCGCGATCGAGTTGAAGGTCAGGGTCGGGCAGGTCTCGTCGGTATCGATGATCTTACCGTAGGGCACAAGACCGAGCTTGATGAGCGCCTGGAAGCCGTTGCACACGCCGCACATCAGGCCGTCCCGCTTGTCAAGCAGGTCACCCACCGCCTCACGGATGGCGGCATTTTTGAAGAAGGCCATGATGAACTTGCCGGAGCCGTCCGGCTCGTCACCGCCCGAAAAGCCCCCGGGCACAAAGATCATCTGCGAGGAGGAAACGCGCGCGGCAAAATCCTCAACGCTCCGGGCGATCCCCTCACGCGTGAGGTTGTTGATGACGAAGATATCGGCCTCGGCACCCGCATCGCGCATGACCTTGGCGGTATCGTACTCACAGTTGGTGCCGGGGAACACGGGGATAAGGACGCGCGGGCGCGCACACTTGACGGCGGGCGCTACGCGGCTCTCGGCACGGTAGGCGTAGGCGGGGTAGGTCACCGCCGCGGCCTCGGCCACGGGGTACACGCTCTCAAGGCGGCCCTCGTAAAGCGCGCCAAGCTCGGAAAGCGTAAGCGCCTCCGTGCCGCGGGTGACGGTGGCATCATCGGTCACGGTACCGACAAGGGTGGCACCCTCGATCGCCTCCGCGCTCTCCACAAGGAAGGCGCCGTAGCGGTAGGCAAACAGCTCCTCGACCGAAAGGGCGGTGTCATAGGCAAAGCCAAGGCCGTTGCCGATCGCCATTTTGTAGATGCCCTCGGCAATGCCGCCGTAGGTCGGGGTCCAGGCCGAGACGATCTTCCCCTCACGGCCAAGAGCGGTCACGCGGTCAAAGAGCGAGAGGAGCGCCTCGGGCACGGGCAGGCCGTCCGCCGTGTAGTCGGGCGTGAGGAGGTACACGCGGTTGCCGGCGGCCTTCAGCTCCGGGGTGAGGACGTCAGCCGTTTTGCCCGTGGTCACGGCAAAGGAGACAAGGGTCGGGGGGACGTCCAGCGACTCAAACGAGCCGCTCATTGAGTCCTTACCGCCGATGGCGCCAATGCCGAAATCGAGCTGAGCGCGGAAGGCGCCAAGGAGGGCCGCCAGGGGCTTGCCCCAACGGGCGGCATCGCGGCCGGGCTTCTCGAAATACTCCTGGAAGGTGAGGTACACGTCACGGAAGGAGGCACCCGCCGCCACGAGGCGCGAGATGCTCTCCACCACCGCGAGGTACGCGCCGTGGTAGGGGCTCTTCTCGGTGACGTAGGGGTTATAGCCCCACGACATAAAGGAGCAGTCATCGGTGTGGCCACGCTCGACCGAGATCTTGTGGATCATCGCCTGGATGGGCGTTTTCTGGTTCTTGCCGCCAAAGGGCATCACCACGGTGCCGGCGCCGATCGTGGAGTCAAAGCGCTCGGAAAGGCCGCGGTGCGAGCAGACGTTGAGGTCGGAGACCAGCGCGCGGTAGCCCGCCGAGAAATCGGTGACGGGGGCGCGGCGGTAGTCCTTTGGCGCGGCGGGCGCGATGGAGACGTGCTTCTCGGCGCCGTTCGAGTTCAGAAATTCACGAGAAAGGTCAACGATCGTCTTGCCGTTCCAGCACATGCGGAGGCGCGGCTCGGCGGTCACGTGGGCGACCACGGTCGCCTCGAGGTTCTCCCGCGCGGCGGCGGCGAGGAAGCGCGGGACGTCCGCCGCCTCCACGACCACGGCCATTCTCTCCTGCGACTCACTGATGGCAAGCTCGGTGCCGTCAAGACCGTCATACTTCTTCGGCACGGCGTCAAGGTCGATGGACAGCCCGTCGGCCAGCTCACCGACCGCGACCGAAACGCCGCCCGCGCCAAAGTCGTTGCAGCGCTTGATCATACGGCAGGCCTCAGGATCGCGGAAGAGGCGCTGGAGCTTGCGCTCCTCGGGCGCGTTGCCCTTCTGCACCTCGGCACCGCAGGTCTCAAGCGAGGAGAGGGTGTGCTTTTTAGAGGAGCCGGTGGCACCGCCGCAGCCGTCACGGCCCGTGCGGCCGCCAAGAAGGATGACGGCATCCCCGTCCTCGGGGCGCTCACGGCGCACGTTGGCGGCAGGGGCGGCGGCAATGACCGCGCCGATCTCCATACGCTTGGCGGCGTACCCCTCGTGGTACAGCTCATCGACCATGCCCGTGGCAAGACCGATCTGGTTGCCGTAGGACGAGTAGCCCGCGGCGGCGGTCGAGACGTGCGGCGCAGAGGTGCAAAAGGGCAACGCCCCCGAGGAGAGAAAGCTTCAGCGCCTCTTCCGCAACGGCGAGGCGAGCCGACTGATCAAGCGCTGCAACGACGTTGGCGCGGGCGGTGTATCCGTGGCCAGCGGCGAGCTGGCTGACGGTCTGGTCATTGATCTGAACGCCGT
>JAFQWT010000108.1 GCA_017407375.1 Clostridia bacterium | reverse complement strand
GAAAAAGGGCATCATTGAGACGTTTGTGGAGCCGGAGCGTATGATTTGCTTCCGTGTTCCCTGGGATGACGATCAGGGCAATGTCCATGTGAACCGCGGTTACCGCATTCAGTACAGCTCCGCCATCGGCCCTTATAAGGGCGGTCTGCGCTTCCATCCCTCCGTGAACTTGAGCATCATCAAATTCCTGGGCTTTGAGCAGACCTTTAAAAACTCCCTGACCGGCCTGCCTATGGGCGGCGGTAAGGGCGGCTCCGACTTTGATCCCCGCGGCAAGTCCGATAACGAGATTATGGCCTTCTGCCAGAGCTTTATGACCGAACTGTTCCGTCATATCGGTCCCGACACCGACGTGCCCGCCGGCGATATCGGCGTGGGCGCCCGTGAGGTGGGCTATCTGTTTGGCCAGTACAAACGCCTGGTCAACCGCTACGAGGGTGTGCTGACCGGCAAGGGCCTCGCCTACGGCGGCTCCCTCATCCGTCCCGAGGCCACCGGCTTCGGCGCGGTGTACTACACCGACGAGATGCTCAAGTCCTTCGGCGACACCATCAAGGGCAAGACCTTCGCCATCTCCGGCTTCGGTAACGTTGCCTGGGGTACCGTGAAGAAGGTCACCGAGCTCGGCGGTAAGGTCGTCACCATCTCGGGTCCCGACGGTTACGTGTACGATGAGGACGGCATCAATACCGAGGAGAAGATCAACTACCTCCTCGAGATGCGTGCCTCCTGCCGCAACCGCGTGCAGGATTACGCCGACAAGTTCGGTGTTCCCTACTTCGCCGGTAAGAAGCCCTGGTGCCGCAAGGTGGACGTGATCATGCCCTGCGCGACCCAGAACGAGGTGAACCTTGACGACGCCAAGGACATCATCGCGAACGGCGTGAAGTTCTACGTTGAGGTCTCCAATATGCCCACCACCAACGAGGCGATGGCGTACCTGAAGGAAAACGGCGCGGTGATCGCCCCCTCCAAGGCGGTCAACGCGGGCGGTGTTTCGGTCTCCGGCCTTGAGATGTCGCAGAACTCGATGCGCTACTCCTGGACGGCCGAGGAGGTCGATGCGAAGCTCCAGCAGATCATGAAGGACATCTACTACAGTTCCGTGGCCGCCGCCAAGAAGTACGGCATGGAGGGTGACCTTGTGGCCGGTGCCAACATTGCGGGCTTTTTGAAGGTGGCCGACGCGATGAAGGCCTACGGCGTGGTGTAAGCGCCACCGCATAAAAATTGAGAAAAAAGGAGCGCCCGCGCTCCTTTTTTCTTCTACTTCTTGACTTTTTGGGAAAGCTATGCTATACTACGTAGCGTAAAAGGGAGTAGCAAACGCGCGTGCGCGTTTCGGCAGACGTCATCACGGCCCATGGCCCGCTTGCCGACCTCTGGTGCAAGACTTTTGCGACAGACGTCGTAAAGGTCGTTTTTTTTCGCAATTCAAATTCCATAAAGGAGATAGTTAGAATGAAGCAAGACTTCTATTCGATCACCGAGGAGGAGACTCTATCCGCGGTCGCCTCGCACGGTGACGGGCTTACCGAGGAGGAGGCCGCCCGCCGCCTTGAGGAAAACGGCCGCAACAAGCTGGCCGAGGGGAAAAAGACGCCCCTCTGGAAGCGCTTTTTGCAGCAGCTGGCCGACCCGATGATCATCATCCTGCTTGTGGCAGCGGTGATCTCGCTGGTGGTGTCCTTTGCCGGTCCCCCCGAGGAGCGCGAGTTTGCCGACGTGATCATCATTCTCTCGGTGGTCATCATCAACGCCGTGCTTGGCGTGGTGCAGGAATCCAAGGCCGAGGCCGCGATCGAGGCCTTAAAGCAAATGACCGCCGCCACCACCAAGGTGCTGCGTGACGGCAAGCAGATCACCGTCAAGAGCGAGGAGCTGGTCGTTGGTGACGTGATCCTCCTCGAGGCGGGAGACGCCGTTCCCGCCGATGCACGCCTTTTGGAGTGCGCCTCCCTGAAGTGCGAGGAGGCCGCCATGACGGGCGAATCGGTGCCTGTCGAGAAGAGCGTGGCCGCGATCCCCCAGCGTGAGGACGGGCGCGAGATCCCGCTTGGCGACCGCAAGAGCATGGTCTATATGGGCGGCACCGCCGTGTACGGCCGCGCCCGTGCCGTGGTCACCGCCACGGGTATGGACACCGAGATGGGCAAGATCGCGGGGGCACTGGCCGAGGCGAAGGAGGAGAAAACTCCCCTCCAGCTGAAGCTTGCTCAGCTTTCGAAGATCCTGACCTACGTGGTGCTGGGCATCTGCGCCTTCATCTTCCTCTTCCAGCTCCTCGCCGCTGGCGATTTCGGCTGGGGCGCGATCCTTGATACCTTCATCATCGCCGTCAGTCTTGCCGTGGCCGCCATTCCCGAGGGGCTTGCCGCCGTGGTGACCATTGAGCTTTCGATCGGTGTGACGCGCATGTCCAAGAAGGGCGCCGTCATCCGCAAGATGTCGGCCGTGGAGACGCTGGGCTGCACCGAGATCATCTGCTCGGATAAGACCGGCACCCTGACCCAGAACAAGATGACGGTCGTGGAGACCGCCATGACCGAAAACGAGCCCCTCCTTGCCCGTGCCATGGCACTGGCGAGCGATGCCACCCCCGGTGAGAACGGCGAGGCCGTCGGTGAGCCGACCGAGTGCGCGCTTGTCAACTTTGCCGGCAAGGTCGGCCCCGATAAGAACGCCCTCGCCGCTGAGGCCCCCCGCATTGGCGAGATCCCGTTTGACTCCGACCGTAAGATGATGACGACGGTCTGCCAAACGGCGGACGGCCTTGTGCAGTACACAAAGGGCGCCCCCGACGAGATCCTTGCCCGCTGCACCGCCATTGACGACGGCACAGGCGCCCGCCCGATGACCGATGCCGACCGCGAGGCGGTCCTTGCCGCCAACAAGGGCATGGCCGACCGCGCCCTGCGCGTCCTGGCCGCCGCCTACAAGCCGCTCACCGCCGCGCCGACCGACTACTCCTCGGCCGCGATGGAGCGTGAGCTGGTATTCTGCGGTCTTACCGGTATGATCGACCCCGTCCGCCCCGAGGTGAAGGAGGCGATCAACGAATGCCGCACCGCGGGCATCCGCCCCATTATGATCACGGGTGACCACAAGGACACCGCCGTGGCCATTGCCACCGAGCTTGGCATCATCTCCTCGCCCGAGGAGGCCATCACGGGTGCCGAGCTGAACGAGATCTCGGATGCCGACTTTGCCGAGGACGTGCAGAAATACTCGGTCTACGCCCGCGTGCAGCCCGAGCATAAGCTCCGCATCGTGCGGGCCTGGCGTGCGAAAGACAAGGTGACCGCCATGACGGGCGACGGCGTGAACGATGCCCCCTCCATCAAGGGTGCCGACATCGGCGTTGGCATGGGCATCACGGGCACCGACGTGACGAAGAACGTGGCCGACATGATCCTGGCCGACGATAACTTTGCCACGATCGTCGGTGCTGCCGAGGAGGGCCGCCGCATCTACGATAACATCCGCCGTGCGATCCGCTTCCTCCTGTCCTCGAACCTTGCCGAGGTGGTGGGCATCTTCATCTTTACGGTGCTGGGGCTCTTCCTCTCCGGCCTTGGTCTCCCCGGCCTTGGTGACAACCTCCTTCTGCCGACGCACATCCTCTTTGTCAACCTCATCACCGACTCGCTCCCTGCGCTGGCGCTCGGAATGGAGGCCGCCGAGGCCAACATCATGAACCGCCCGCCGCGGAAGAAGAACGAGGGCATTTTTGCCGGCGGCATGGCGTTTGACATCACCTACGAGGGTCTCTTTATCGGCCTTCTGACGCTGACCGCCTACCTCATCGGTCACTACGTTTTCCATGACGACAACGACGGTATGACGATGGCCTTCCTCACCCTCTCGATGGCCGAGATCTTCCACTCCTACAACATGCGCTCCGAGCGCGGCTCGATCTTCTCGGTCAAGTCGCACAACAAGCTCCTCTTCGGGGCGATGGCGCTGGCCTTTGTGCTGACGCTCGGCGTGATCTATATCCCCTTCTTCCGGGAGGCCTTCCAATTTGCCCCCGTGTCGCTCGGTGAGTACGCGATCGCCCTTGGGCTTGCCTTTACCGTCCTGCCCGTTGTGGAGCTTGTGAAGCTCCTTCGCCGCCGCATCGGAAAGTAATGAACGTTTACGATTTCGACAAGACCATCTACCCGAAGGACTCGACGAACGAATTTTACCTTGTGTGCCTTGTCCGCCACCCCTCGTTCCTTCTCGACCTGCCAAGGGCGCTTTGGGCCTATCTCCGTCACCGCCGCGGCAAGCTCACGGACGAGGGCCTGCGTGAGGTCGTGTTCTCCTCCTTCGGGCGGATCCGCGACCTGGACGCCGAGATCGAGCGGTTCTGGGAAAAGCGGGCCGACAAGCTCTTCCCCTACTACAAGGAGAACCGCCGCGACGATGACGTGGTGATCTCGGCCTCGCCCGAGTTCGTTCTGCGCCCCATTGCGCGCAGGGCCGCCTTTGGCACGCTGATCGCCTCGGATTTCGATCCGCGGACCGACCGCTACACCCGCCCCCGCTGCTATGGCGAGGAAAAGCCGAAGCGGTTTTACGAGGCCTTTCCCGAGGGGGAGGTGGATAACTTTTACTCCGACTCCCTCTCGGATACCCCCATGACCCGCGTGGCCAAGAACGCCTATCTTGTGCGGCCCGACGGCACCCTTGCCCCCTGGCCGCGCGAAGTACTGTAAGAAAAGGAGATTCCCATGAAAAAGACCTTTCGCTTTGAGGGGTTGGAATGCCCCAACTGCGCCAAAAAGCTGGAGGCCGCGCTCACCGCTATGGAGGGTGTGACCACCGCGGGCGTGAACTTCCTCACGAAAAAACTGACCATTGAGGCGGACGACGACCGCTTTGACGAGATCCTGGCGGCCGCCGTGGCTGCCGGCAAGAGCATCAAGGAGGCCTTTGCCCTCCGCGACTGATATCGAAGAAAAAGAAAACGCCACACCGTGGCGTTTTCTTTTTTATGCGGAGAGAGTGTGTTCTCGCCGTGGGAAAATTGTGCCGGACGAGGCGCAACGGAGCCCGCGGGCGAAGGCGTACGGAACATACGTCAAGAGGAGCGTGGAAGCACCCTCGCGGAGGGAATTTCGAGCAGAAATTGCCGATCGCGACTCGCAGGCGTACTTACGTACGTCAAGAGGAGCGAGCGGCGATTTATGCCGAAATTATCCCGCGAGAATTTACTCGGCGTCCTTCATCGACAGGTTCAGGCGCCCCTTCTCATCCGTGCCCAGGAACTTCACGCGGACCTGGTCACCGATCGCCACGACGTCCTCCACCTTCTCGGTGCGGGTCTGGGCCAGCTTCGAGATGTGGACAAGGCCCTCCTTGCCGGGGGCAAACTCAACGAAGGCACCGATCGGGATGATGCGGGTGACAACGCCGACGTAGGTCGTGCCAGCCACGGGCTCAAAGGTGATGGCCTCGATGATGGCCTTGGCCTTCTCGGCGGCCTCGGTATTGACGGCCGAGATGAACACGGTGCCGTCATCGTTGATGTCGACCTGGGCGCCGGTGTCGGCCACGATCTTCTGGATCGTCTTGCCGCCGGGGCCGATGACCTTACCGATCTTATCGGGGTCGATCGACATGCTCATCATCTTGGGAGCGTAGGGGCTGATCTCGGCGCGGGGCGCGGGGATCGCCTTCAGAATGACCTCGTCAAGGATATAGTCGCGCGCGGCGTGGGTGGTGGTGAGGGCGCGGTGAATGATCTCGGGGGTCAGACCGTCGATCTTCAGGTCCATCTGGATCGAGGTGATGCCCTTGTGGGTACCCGCGACCTTGAAGTCCATATCGCCGTAGAAGTCCTCAAGACCCTGGATATCGATCATCGTATCCCAGCTGCCGTCCTCGGCGGTGATAAGACCGCAGGAGATACCGGCCACGGGCGCCTTGATCGGAACGCCGGCGTCCATCAGGGCAAGCGTCGAGCCGCAGACCGAGGCCTGCGAGGTGGAGCCGTTCGAGCTGACGACCTCACTGACAAGGCGGATGGCGTAGGGGAACTCCTCCACCGAGGGAAGAACGGGAATGAGCGAGCGCTCGGCAAGGGCGCCGTGGCCGATCTCGCGGCGGCCGGGGCTGCGGAGGGCCTTGGCCTCACCCGTCGAATAGCCGGGCATGTTGTAGTGATGCATATAGCGCTTCTCGGTATCGTCGTCAAGCCCCTCCAGCATCTGGGCATCGCTCACAGGGCCAAGGGTGGCAATGGTGAGCACCTGCGTCTGACCGCGGGTAAAGAGGCCCGTGCCGTGGGTGCGGGGCAGGATCCCCGTCTCGGCGGCGAGGGGACGGATCTCGTCCATACGGCGGCCGTCCACGCGCTTCTTGTCCTCGAGGAGCCAGCGGCGGACGATCTTCTTCTGGATCTTGTACATCACCTCACCGATGATGGCGGGAAGATCCTCGTACTTCTCGGAGAACTTCGCGACCACGTCCTCGGTGATGGGCTGCATACGGGCATCGCGCACCGTCTTATCGTCGGTATCGAGGGCGACCATCACGTCGGCCTCGCAGTAAGCAAAGATCTCGTCGAACATCTCGTGATCGAGCTCGCAGGACGGGTAAGCAAACTTCGGCTTGCCGACCTCGGCCACGATCTTATTGATGAACACAAGCAGGTCCTTGATGACCTCGTGCGCCTTCATGATGGCGGCGTACATGGTCTCATCGTCGACCTCGCGGGCGCCCGCCTCGATCATAACGACCTTCTTCTCGCTGGCGGCCACGGTCAGCTCAAGGTCGCTGACCTTACGCTGGGCGGCGGTGGGGTTGACCACGATCTCCCCGTTCACAAGACCCATGAAGGCACCGCCGATCGGGCCGTTCCACGGAATGTCGGAAATGGAGAGGGCGATCGAGGCGCCGATCATCGCCGTGATCTCGGGCGAGCAGTCGGGATCGACCGACATCACCGTGAGGGTCAGGGCCACGTCGTTACGCAGGTCCTTCGGGAAGAGGGGACGGACGGGGCGGTCAATGACGCGGCTGGTCAGGATCGCCTTCTCGGAGGGGCGGCCCTCACGGCGGAGGAAGCCGCCGGGGATCTTACCCACCGAATACATCTTTTCGTCGTAATCGACCGAAAGGGGCAGAAAATCAATGCCGTCACGGGGAGCGGCGGAGGCGGTGGCGCAGCAGAGGATCGCGGTGTCACCGTAGCGGACGAGGGCCGAGCCGTTGGCAAGACCGGCCAGCTTGCCGACCTCAACGCGGAGGGGCCTTCCGGCGTACTCATAATCGTAGACCTTGTAGTTCTCGAACATTTTGGTTTCTCCTTTGTTTGTTTTTTTGTTTATATCAAACCTCGGAGGACATAGCATTCACATACCCGCCCGAGCGGCTCGGGCGACTATGAAACTGCTACCTCATCCGACGGTCGATGCGAGGGGGGACCGAAAAAAGGGGCCGATGCGCTTGGCTCGGCCCCTTCCCGATCTTACTTACGAAGACCCAGCTTCTTAACGATGGCGCGGTATCTCTCGATATCCTTGCGCGCCAGGTAAGCGAGCAGGTTCTTTCTGTGACCAACCATGGTGAGAAGGCCTCTCTGCGAATGGAAGTCCTTCTTGTTGATCTTCAGATGCTCGGTGAGATGGTTGATGCGGTAGGTCAGGATCGCGATCTGAACCTCGGGCGAGCCCGTGTCAGTCTCGGTCAGACGGTAGGCCTCAATGATCTCTTGCTTCTTCTGCTTATCCATTGTTCTTCACCTTTCTTATTATTAACCAAAACCCCAGAAAGCGGCGGGTGAAGCAGCGGCAAGCGCACGTTCTCCGCAACCCGAGGCAAAGGTCCGTAGGACATTATAGCACATCTTATTTTATTTGTAAAGAGGGAAAACGAAAAAAATTTTGTGCAGCTCATTCCTTACCGTAGAGGCTTCTGTATTTCTTGAGCGCAAAGTAGTAGTAATTCCGCATAAAAATACCAAGCTTTTGGGGGGATAGGATCAGCGCCTCCGCGCCAAAACGCTCAAAATAGTAAAGCAGCTGGTTGGCCGAGCATTCAAAGGTGTAGACGTCCCCCTCAATGGCCGTGGGGGTCGGACGGTAAAGATAGATCCTACCAAAAAGCTCCTTCCCCTTTTCGGTCAGCTTTACCTTGATGGGCTGGTCATCGCTCGGATACATCGGGTACTGGGCGGCGGCAGCGACCTGACGGGCAAAGAGGGCGGCGCTTTCCTCAGGGATCTCGCTTTTTTCGGGAAGAAGCGAAACGTTTTTGATCTTGGCCAATCGCACGGTACGGTTTTTTCCGCCGCTGTAAAAAAGAGCGTAATTAAAAAGCTCATCCTTGGCGGCAGCCACGGCATACACCGAGGCCCCGGTATAAAGAAAGCCGTTTTCGAGTGAAAGAGACACCGCGGCGCCAAGCGTACGGGCGCTTTCCAAAAGCTCCAGCACCTCTCGGCAGACGATCCGTTCCCTCTCGGTCTTGCTCCTGCCGGCATAGGCCGTAAGCAAACGCCGATAAAAAGAGGATATGCTCTCGTGCTTCAGGAGCGCACTTTCAATGTGGAAGACCGCCCCCTCGGAGTGCTTTGTGGGCTTAAAGGACAAAGCAACGCTCTTCTCCTTGGCGGAGGGGAGCCGCCCCTTATCGGCGACGGCGGCGCGGAGCCGACAAAGAAGCTCCTCTTTGTGCGGCACGCAGACCCCCACAAGGCACTCTGCGATCCGCTTTTCAAGCGCTTCCTCGTCTGCTGTGAATTCCTTATGGAAATTGACGATGATCCGATTGACAAGGGCGTTAAGATTGGCTCCCCCATCAGGCTTCAGGATATGGAACTCCTCCGCATCTTTATAGAGAAGCGCGCTCACGCTCTCGGGGATACTGACCTTGATCTTCTCTTGCATTACGCCCACCTCCTTTTTCTACATAGTACACTAAAAGTGGTCATAAATCAAGTGCTTTCCACAAAAATTACTAATTATTTTAATGCTTTTTGGTGGTCAACAAAATAAAAAATCTGCCAATTGAAGTCCCCCTATGCTCCGCGGTATAATGGAGGCAAGCAACAACGAAAGGAGAAACACCCATGAGTGCATTTGAAAGAATTGCCGGATATGAAAAGGAAAAAAACGAGCTGAGAGGACTTGCGGAGATATTTAACAACCGCAAAAAGTATGAGCTGAAGGGGGCCACGCTTCCTAAGGGGATCATCTTTTACGGAGAGCCGGGGACCGGGAAAACACTCTTTGCCGAGGTATTGGCCACGGAGAGCTGTCTGAAAAAGATAACGATCGATCTTTCGGACACCGAGTCCGGCACCACGATCTGCGCCAAGATCCGCAAGGCCTTCTTTAAGGGGGCGCGCGGGCACGTGCCCGTTATGATCTTTTTTGACGAGCTGGATAAACTCCTCCCCAACCGAAGCGAGGAATACTACAGTGACAGATCGAAAAGCATTCTCACCCAGCTCCTCACACTCATTGACGGTATGGGTGCCAGCAACAACGTGGTATTTGTGGCTACCTGCAACGATTACGAGGATCTGCCTGAAAGTCTTGTGCGCCCGGGGCGCTTTGACAAGAAGATCGGTCTTGGCTTGCCCGACCTTTACTCGCGCCGCAAGATCTTAGAGCTTTACGTCAACGCCTCTCCCGCGAGGTTTGCTCTCTCCTGCGAGAGCATTGCCAAGCTAAGCTCGGGCTTTTCCTGCGCCGCCTTGAAAACGCTGGTCAACGAGTGCCTGCTCCGCTCTGACAGCACAAACGTTGTTAGTGAGGAGCTGATCCGTCAAAAGCTGCGCGAGATCAAGGAGGAGGATCTCCCCACCGAGCGCTCGGTCGCCTCCTATACGATCGACGCCGTGAGAAACGTCGCCGCCTTCCTCCTGGCACGCTCCTACAGCAACAGCAATTATCTACTTACCACCGAGGACGGCAGGGTCTGCAACAGCTTTCTTGACCGTGTGATCTCGGGCGCCGATGACGGTGACGACTACGATGAGGAATACGAGGAAAGAGAACAGTACCGAGACGGCACGAAGGAGGTCTCCGACGACCTCTTTTCCAAGAACGATTACCTGGCCGCCATTATGGCGCTCTTGGGTGGAATGGCCGCGGAGGAGCTGCTCTTCGGTAAGCTTTACGACAACCTGGAGCCGGGACTGCGCGCGATCGACAAATTGCTCAATACCATGGCAAACCACGGCTTTTTGGGGCTGCACCTCCTCTCCTCTACGTGCCGCTTCCCCGAGTACAAGATCCCCGATGCGCTCATCAATGAGCTGCACGCGATCTATCAGAAAACCGTGGAGGAGTGTTACGAAAAAGCCAAGAGTTCCGTGGAGAAGAATAAGGGACTGATCGAACACCTGGCCAACGCGCTGATCCGAAAAAAGAGCATGGAAAAGGAGGAGTGCGAGGCGCTGATCGCCGAGGGCGGTGGGATCGCCGTCTGATGCGCGTATTGCAAATCCTAAAGACATGTGGTATACTGATAGAGGACATAAGATACCATAGGGGAGGTGAGGATATGGAGGAACCGTTGCTCATAGAGCGGTTGTCCGAGGAGGCGCGCGCCCTGCTTGGCAGGATCGTGGCCGTCAATGATGAGAAATACCGCTTGCCACACCACTCGGGTCACACTCGCTTTGGTTTTGGCCAATTTGCGGGCTTTTATATGTTCTGGGTGGCGGAGAGGAAGAACGGTCTCTATTTCTTCGCCAGAAGAGTTTTTGTTAAAAAGAGCTCAGGAAATCGCACGAGGATCCTCTTTGTCCCCTCCAACGAAGGGGCGATCCTTGCCGCCATGGAGACGATCTACCAAAGCTACCACCTTTATCTCAAGGATCCCGATGCCGTACGTCTGCCTCAAAAAATAAAGTGGCACGCGATGACGCTCGAACGTGCGGGAGAGCGCGCGGAGGGCGCCACGGAGCCAAGGGAGCCGACGACGGGTGTCGCGCCTACGGCCATACGTGCAGAAACCCCGTCTCGCCCAAAAAGCCAACGCCCACGCTCCCGTTGGCTCCTTTTGAGAGAGGAGCTTTTAGGCGCGGAGGGGGTACCCCCCGAGCTGGTGCTGGCCGAGGCTGCCACCATGCCTCCAACCGAAACAGCGGAGGCGATCACGAACATTGTGGAGAAGATCGCGCACTGCCTTTGGGAGATCACCGACGGAGCGCGGGAGACTCGCATCCTTTTCGAGTTCGTCAAGGACGATACCGTGACCTTGGAAGCTCTTGGCGGTGCTTATGGCGTTACGCGTGAGCGGATCCGCCAGCTGATCCTCAAAGGAGAGCGTCGCTTCGGCGCCTGCTTTGCCCGAATGAGCGTCACCGATCCCACGCTGAAGCATCTCACCGATGAGCTTTGCGACAGACTGGTGGGGGAACGAGCCGAGGGGAAAAACCCCCTCGCCGTCCTCGGCTTTTCCACAGTGGGCAAGCACCGTCAAACGCTTTACCGCGCGATCCTTTTTGGAAGCCCCTTGGCCAATCTTATTAAACGGGTCGCCCCAAAATACGAAAGGACGGCCACCATCAAGGGAGAGTGGGAAGCGCTTTACAAAAAGGTAGTCTTCCCTTCCGATTCACGTCAACCCGCACCGAGGGTATCCCCCCGCTCCACCACCGCCTCTCCTATCGTAGCGCGCTTTGAGAGAAAACTGGCTGCATTTTCGGGTCTTGTTTCCTTTGTACCTCAGCCCGACCTTGTGTATCACTCCACCGAATGGGGGGAATACCACCCCGATGTTCTTTTGGAAACAAGCCGCGGCGAATGCATTCTCGTGCTTTTGGCAACACCGTTGGAGATGGCGGCCTATCACAACCGAGAGCGCTTTAATGCACTGCACGTCTTTTGTCGGCTGCGGGGCTACGGCTACCTCATTACCGACGAGAACGCGACCTCGATCTACGAGCTACGCGAGGAACGCTTGCCTCCCGAGGTAGCCGAAGCGATGGACGCCGTACTGAATCGGCGTGGTCGTATTACGAAAGACGACATTTCCCACTTGCGCTTGCAATTCTCTATTACGCGGAGATCGCTGGCCACGTATGCCCTCGACCGCCACCTGGACTTTTTTCCTGCCTCGTTGTTTTTTTGCCGCAGGGGCGACAGAAAGCAACAATAAAAAACCGCTTGCGCTGCAAGCGGTTTTTCTTTTTTACACCGAAAGCTCGTGGCGGCCGGCGGGATAGGGGGCGCTGTGAGTGCCGAGGCGCAGGGTGAACGGCACGGGGGATGTGACGGTCAGGCGGTCGCCCGAGCGGGAGACCGTGACGCCACGCACCGTGGCCGAGAACTCGCGAAGGCCGTCAAGGAGGCAGGGCGCGACGGTGAGGGTGCTCTGTCCGAAGCCCTCGTAACGAATGCCTGCGACGTAGCGGAAGAGCCAGCCGTCGACAGCGGCGGTGAATTGGTGATTAAGACTGGGGTACTTTCCCGTGTCGTTCTCCCTTGTGCGGTAGAGAAAGCTCTCGGGGAGCGTCCTCAGGCCGTCCGCCACCGCCTTGGCGTAGCCGGGGACGGCAGGATTGGTGAGGACGCGCAGGACAAGCTCGTTGTAGCCGTGCTCGCCGAAGACGTCGAAAAGCATGCGCAGGCCGTGGACACCGCAGCGAAGGGCATAGCCGTCTCTTTCCACGATCTCGGCCGCCATACGGACAGCGGTGGCGATCTCCTCGCCCTCGAGCATTCCCGCGTACACCGCGCCGACGAGAGGCGTCAGGGTGGGCACGGTGAGGATGCCGTCCTTGACGTATTTTTTGCGGAAGTCGCGGCGGATCTCCTCGGCCAGCGTGCGCCAGCGCTCGGAGGGGCGGCCGATCGCCTCGCACATCTTTGCCAGCATCAGGGCATCGATGCGGTAATAGAGGGTGTCGGTGATCTCGATCGGGCAGGGCGGATCGAGCGAGCACCAATCGCCAACACCGAAGTCCATAAGGCAGGTGTCGCTTCTTGTGGCAAAGTACTCCATGGCGCGCTCCATGCCGTCCATGGTGAGATGCAGGATCGCCGGATCGCCCGTGTACTTGTAAGCATAATAGGGGATGTGGATCATCGCGCTGCTCCAGTCGAGGCCGTTGGCAAAATTGAAGGGCCAATTAGAGCGGCAGGGCACGATCGACGGCAGGCGCCCCGAGGGGGCTTGGTCGTCCAAGAACTTCTGCATCCACTCGTAATACATACCGTAGGCATCGTACTCCATGGCGATGACCTCGGCCGACAGCATACCGTCGCCCGTCCACTCGTTCTGCTCCCGTTGGGGGCAGTCGAGCATCGCGTGGTGGGCGCAGGCGAGGATCGAATTCTCGCACGCGAGACGGATCCCGTTCAGAAAGGCGTTGTCCGAGGTGAAGGAGCAGAGCGGCGCAAGGTCGGTATGCACCTTGAGTGCCGTGAGGGTAACGGTGCCGCCGGCGCCCGTGACCTCGGCATAGCGGAAGCCGTGATAGGTGAAAAGGGGCTCAAAGGTCTCGCCCTCCTCGCCGCGTGAGAGGTAGACGTCGCGGTGGAGCATCGGGCGGTGCGTACCCGGCATCAGCCCCTCCTGCGTGATGTGGCAGCCGTCGTCGGTCAGCCACTCGGAGTACAAGACGTGGACCTCGCTCCGCGGTGCCTTGCCGAGGGTGAGGCGTACCTAGCCCGAAAGATGCTCCCCGAAGTCGAAAAGGCCCGGGGCGATCTCCCGGCCGACGATCTCGGCAAAGACGCGCTTCGGCGGGCAGACGCTCTCGCGGAGGGTGCCGCCGGGATAGGGGACAAGATGCGCGGGAGTCCAGCCGTCGGTCGGGGTGTCGGGACAACTCCACGCGGGGATCTCCTTTTCGGCATCGTAGCGCTCACCGCAGCGGCGGAGCGAAAAGAGGGTGGGCGAGGGGTGGGTGAGGAAGGCGGTGTCGGTGACGATCCTCTCCTCCCTTCCCGAGGGGTATTCGATGAGAAGCTCGCCCGTCAGGCAGGGCTGACACATTTCCAGCATCGCCTCGGGATCGCAGAGATAGACGTGCCCGAGAACGGCACCGAAGCGGTTCTTCCCCACCGTGAGGTAGGGGGTTAGGTCATAGCGGCGGTAGAAAACGCTCCTCGCGTAGGTCGAGGGGGGCGTCGGATGGATCGAATCGGGAAGGCGCCTGCCGTTCACGTAATAGGCCGCCTGCCCGAGTCCCGCAACGAGAAGCGTGGCGCGCGCGGGTAGCTCGGCCACGGAAAAGTCGCGAATAAGATAGGGCGAGGGCGGGGGCTCGGTGCGCGAGGGGTGGCGCCAGGTGCGCCAGTCCAGAGCGCCGATCCATTTCGAATTATGTAAAGTCATCTTTACTTATTCGTGTCGATATAGGGGAGGTAGGTCTTTAAATAGTCAATGCCGGAGCCGACGGTGGTGATGAGCATGGCGGCCATGGCGAGGTAGGAGCAGAGCGGCGGGAAGGTGGCGGGGGCCGCGTACAGGATCGCGGGCTCAAGGAGAATGAGAAGGATCGAGACGCACTGCGTAGCGGTCTTGACCTTGCCCCACCAGGAGGCGGCCACGACCTTCCCTGCTGAGCTTGCCACCACCAGGCGGAGCGAGGTCACGGCCAGCTCACGCAGCATGATGACGGCGGCCACCCACACAAAGAGGGGGGCGATGTCGGGGCGGGAGACGAGGATGGCGATGAGCGCGCCAAAGACCATGAACTTATCGGCCAGGGGGTCAATGAACTTACCGAAGTCGGTGATGAGGTTGTATTTTCTGGCGATCTTGCCGTCAAGGTGATCGGTGTACGCGGTAAGGCCGAAGATCGCGGCGGGGATCGCCGAAAGCCCCAGCGTCTGCCAGAAGGTGGCGCCCGCGGGGATCTTAACGAAGATGACGGCGGCCATAAAGAGGGGAACGAACAGGACGCGAAGGAGAGAGAGGGTGTTCGGAAGGTTCATCTTTTTCATGGCGGTTACCTCACTTTTTCTTTTTCGTAACAAGGCGGCCGACAAGGTCGTAGTCAAGCGCCTCCTCGATCTTTACCTCGTAAAATTCACCCTCGGCAAGACGGCGGGGGGCGGAGAAATAGATCTTGCCGTCCACGTCGGGCGCGTCGGCCTCGCTGCGGCCGTAGTGCGTTTCGGCCACGGGATCGTAGCCCTCGCAAAGGACGGTCAGGGTCTTGCCGATCTTTTTCGCATTCTGCTCCTCGGCTATGGGAAGCTGGGTCGCCATGACCGTGTCGTAGCGGTCCTGCTTTTCCTGCTCGTCAAGTTGGTCGGGAAGGAGCGCGGCGGGGGTGTCCTCCTCGGGCGAATACGTGAAGGCGCCAAAGCGATCGAAGCGCGCCTCCTTGACAAACTCGCAAAGCTCCGAGAACTCCTCCTCGGTCTCCCCGGGGAAGCCGACGATGACGGTGGTGCGGAGCGTGATGCCCGGCACCGCCTCACGGAGGCGGCGGACGGCCGCGCGGATCATCGCGCTGTCGCCGTGGCGGTTCATCGCGCTGAGGACGCGGTCCGAGATGTGCTGGATCGGGATGTCCATGTACTTGACAAGACGGGGGTTGTCGCGCAGCTCCCGAAGGAGGGCGTCCGTGATCTTGTCGGGATAGCAGTAAAGGAGGCGGATCCAGGGGATATCGGTGGCCTCGGTAATGGCGCGGACAAGGTCGTGGAGGCGGTACTCGCCGTACAGGTCAAGCCCATAGCGCGTGGTGTCCTGCGCGATGAGGCAGACCTCCTTGACGCCAAGCTCGGAAAGCCCCTTGGCCTCCTCCACGATGTCCTCGATCGGGCGGCTACGGAAGCGCCCGCGGATGGCGGGAATGGCGCAGTAGGTGCAGCGGTTGTCGCACCCCTCCGCGATCTTCAGATAGGCCATATGGTCGGGGGTGGTCAGCACGCGGTCCCCACCGAGGGGCGAGGTGTTGTGGTCGTCAAGCGCCACAAAGCGCTCCCCGCGCAGGGCGGCCTCCACCGCCTCTACGATGCGGTCAAGACTGCCGACACCGACGATGGCGTCGACCTCGGGCAGCTCACGGAGCACCTCCTCACGGTAGCGCTCGACCATACAGCCCGTGGCGATGATGGCGCGGAGCGAGCGGTGCTTTTTCAGCCACGCGATATCGAGAATGTTGTCGATCGACTCCTGCTTGGCATCCCCAATGAAGCCGCAGGTGTTGACGATCACCACGTCGGCCTCGGTCTCCTCGGGCGTGATCTCGTAGCCCGCGCTCAAAAGCTTATGGAGCATCACCTCGGTATCCACGAGGTTTTTCGAGCAGCCAAGCGATACAAATCCTATTTTCGTCATGCGTTTCTCCTTAATCGTCAAGCCCCAACGTGCGCAGCAGCCCGTCCCAAAGGACACGGAGAAGGCGCAGCCGCCCCGTGGGCCTTGGCTTTGGCTCATGCCGGGCAAAGCCGAGGTCGCCCTTTTTGATCTCGTCCCGCACGCGGCGGTAGTCCTTATTCTTTCTGTCGCGGCGGACGGCAAGGTCGGCCTCACGGAAGGCGTCGTGCAGATGGCGGCACCCAAGGTGGGCGAGCGAGGCCAAATGATGCCACTCGGCATCGCGGCGCTTGTCGGGCACGCGGAAAAGCTCGCCAAGGGCGGCGGCACACAGCCCGTCATGGATCATCACGCGGACGCGCTCGTACCCCACGAACTCCCGCGGGGTCTCCTCCCCCTGTCTCTGGTAGCGCGGCGGGGGCGTGGGCTTTTCCTTTTTCCTCCGCGTTTTTTCGGCCGCGGGGGCGCTTTTTTCCTCGGCAGGGGGCGGCGGCGTGGCGGCGGCATAGGCAAAGGCCCCGCGGATGCCCCGCTCACGGTCGGACACGATCTGCTCGTAGGCGGCGTTCAGCTCGCTCATTTTTTGGGTGGCCAGCTCCCCCTTGACGGGGTCGTCCGCAAAGTTGTCGGGGTGGTATTTCCTGGCGAGCGTGTGATAGGCCTTTTTGACCTCGGCATCGGTGGCCTCATAATCGACGCCAATCAGCTTATAAGGATCGACCACAGCGCTCCCCCCTTTCGTTTTCTTTTCTTATTATACCTTCTTTTTCCGACAAAAGCAAGAGCCAAACGCCGCCACGGGGGCAAAGGAGGCATATTTTTTGAAAGCGACGCTCCCCCTCTTGCTTTTTTGGGAGAACGGCGGTATAATAGCGGTAGTAATTACGTAAGGAGTCTGCGCTATGACCTATGAGATGAAGCTGCCGGGAGTGGTCCGCCACCTCCCCATCTGCCCTGTGAACGACACCCTTTCGATCGGTGCCTTTGTCCTCTTTGGGGACGTGGAGCTGACCGAAAAATGCGCCGAGGCGCTGGCCGCCATCGCGCCGCCGCATGACGTGATGATCACGGCGGAGTCCAAGGGGATCCCGCTCATCTGCTCGATGGCGCGCATCCTTGGGGAAAACCGCTATATCCTCGCGCGCAAGGGCCCGAAGCTCTATATGCGTGACGTCATTCGCTACGAGGTGCAGTCGATCACCACCGTCGCCCGCCAGGCCCTCTATCTTGACGGATACGATGCCGAGTACATGAAGGGCAAGCGCGTGCTGATCGTGGATGACGTCATCAGCACGGGAGAGTCGCTGGCGGCGCTCCGCGGTCTTGTGGAGAGCGCGGGCGGCATCGTTGTCGGGCAGATGGCCGTCCTTGCCGAGGGCGATGCCATCGGCCGTGAGGACATCACCTACCTTCGCGAGCTGCCGCTCTTCCATCCCGATGGCACCCCGATGTAAGCCAAAAAGGAGACCTTTTCCCAAGGTCTCCTTTTATTTATGGAAATTTCACGGTTTTTTCACATTCGTTGTGTACAATACTATTAGGAAAGACAGCAAGGAAAGGGGGGAGAGCTTTGGATCCGTACCGCGTGTTGGGTGTCTCCGAGACCGCCGGGGACGAGGAGGTCAGTGCGGCGTACCGCCGCTTGGCCAGGAAATACCACCCCGACCTGAACGGCAACAGCCGTGAGGCCGAGGAAAAGATGAAGGAAGTGAACGCGGCCTACGAGGCGATCCGCGCCCGCCGCGCGGGCAAGGCCCCGCAGGGCAACGAGCAAGCGGAGAGAAGAAACGAGGGCCCCTACGGCCAAGAGCAGGATCCCTTCGGCCCCTATGGTCCCTTCGGCCCTTACGGTCCCTTTGGTCCCTACCGCCCCTACGGCACCTACCGCACCTATCGCCAGCCCCGCCGCCCCGTGCGCGGCTTTTCGCTCCTCCGCTTTTTCCTCACCCTGCTGGCGATCTCCTTTTTGTTCCGCGGCTGCGCGATGATCTCTCGGTATTATGCCGAGTTTTTGCCCGTGCTACCGGAGTATTATGAGACCGAGCCCGCCACACCCCCGAAAGGACCTGTGATATGAGAGAAGAAAAAAACCGTAAGGAGCGGGTGCCGCTCCGCGTGCGCTTTGCGCGCTTTATGGCGGTGAGGAACGGCCCCGATGCCCTCGGAAGGACGGTCTACTACGTACTCCTTCTTTCCCTCCTTTTGCGGCTGTTTATCGACCATTTTTCCCTCTACGTCGTGCAGGCGCTCCTGCTTTTCATCTACTTTTACCGCTTCTTTTCCAAAAATCGCGTAAGGCGCGCGCGGGAGAATCAACGCTATCTTTCGATGCTTGGTGCCATTCGCCGTTTTTTTGCACTGCGGCGCCGCCGCTTCCGCGACCGCAAGACCCACGTCTACAAGCGGTGCCCCACCTGCCGCCGCACGCTCCGCCTGCCAAAGCGCCGCGGCACGCACACCGCCGTTTGCCCGATGTGCGCGGCCCACTTTTCGGTGAAGATACGCTGACGCTCCCCCTGCCGCCTGACCGCGGCGGGGGTTTTCTCCCCCTCGCGCCCCGCCTTGCGGCACCAAAAAAGAAAAAAACAAAAAAATAACGCAAAAAGGTGTTGACAAACCGAAGAACGTCTGCTATAATATTAGAGCGTTTGGTTAATGGCGGAATAGCTCAGCT
>JAFQWT010000007.1 GCA_017407375.1 Clostridia bacterium | reverse complement strand
TGACCTTGTGGGCAAGCTTGAGGCCGGCATTCCCGAGGACGATCCCCGTAACCCCGCCACGATCGCCGACAACGTTGGTGACAACGTGGGTGACATTGCGGGTATGGGCTCCGACCTGACCGAATCCTACGTCGGCTCGATCATCTCCTGTTTGACGATGGCGCTCTTCACGGGCAAGACGGGGGCGTTCCTTCTCTTCCCCATTCTCCTTTGCGGCGTGGGCGCCCTGGCCTCGATCATCTCGGTGCTCATCGTACGTGCGAGAAGCTGGAGCGATCCGCACAAGGCCCTGAACATTGCCACCTACATTGCCACGGGAATCGTGGTGGTGGCCGCCGTTCTTCTCTCGGTCTTCTACGTCCGTGACTGGCGTCTGATGGTCTCGGTCATCTCGGGCCTTCTCGCCGGCATCGGCGTCGGCTTTATTGCCGAGCTTTATACCTCGGACGAATATTCCTCGGTGAAGCGCATCGCCAAGGAATCGACCACGGGCCACGGCACCAACATCATTGCCGGTCTTGGCGTTGGTATGAAGTCCACCTGGCTGACGATCGCCTGCCTTGGCGCCGCGATCGCCCTCGGCTACTTCTTCGGCGGTAGCTACGGCATTGCGCTGGCGGCTGTCGGTATGCTCTCCACGGTCGGTATCACGGTCTCGGTTGACGGCTACGGCCCGATCGCCGATAACGCGGGCGGCATTGCCGAGATGTCCGAGATGCCCCACGGCGTGCGTGAGATCACCGACAAGCTGGACGCGGTCGGCAACACCACCGCCGCGATCGGCAAGGGCTTCTGCATCGGCTCGGCCACGCTGACCTCGCTCGCCTTCATCGTTTCGTTCATTGAAGCCGTGAAGCTTCACGTTCCCGGCTTTGAGATCTCGCTGGCCGATCCCAAGGTGCTGATCGGTATGCTGGTGGGCGCCATGCTCCCCTACCTCTTCAGTGCGCTGGTCATCGGCTCTGTCGGCCGCGCCGCCAACAAGATGGTCGATGAGGTGCGCGCCCAGTACGAGGCGCACCCCGAGATCCTTGAGGGCAAGCTGGCTCCCGACTACAACCGCTGCATCGACATCTCCACGAAGGCCTCGCTCCGCGAGATGATCGTCCCCGGCATCATTGTGCTGGTGGCTCCCGTGGCGGCGGGCTTTATCCTCGGTTCCGAGGGTCTTGGCGGCCTTCTCATCGGCGGTCTTGTCTCTGCCATTATGCTGGCCGTGTTCATGGCGAACGCGGGCGGTGCCTGGGACAACGCCAAGAAGTACGTGGAGGCGGGCAACTTCGGCGGTAAGGGCAGCGATACGCACAAGGCCGCCGTCACGGGCGACACCGTCGGCGATCCCTTCAAGGACACCGCGGGCCCTGCCATGGATATTCTCATCAAGCTGATGTCGGTCATCTCGCTGGTGCTGGTGCCGGTGCTGGTGAAATGCACGTCGCTCTGGGACCTGATCGTCAATCTGCTTTGATCTTGTAAAACGGTGGGAAATTCCCACCGTTTTATTTTTCAAAAAGGGGCTTTTCCTCTTTACATTTTTTTGCCCGTATTGTATAATTGTTATGGATTATATTTTTGGGAGGACAAGTGCATATCATGAGCAAAAAAATTATAGAAAATGCCAAGGTCGTTCTGGAAACGGGAATCCTCTTTGACGGTGTGATCGTCACCGAGGGCGATAGAATTCTGGCGGTCGGCAAGCGCGGCGAGGTCACGCCTCCCGACGGTGCCGAGCGCATTGACGCCCACGGCGCGTACGTCGGCCCCGGATTTGTCGATATCCACGTACACGGCGGCAACAACCTTTCCACCTGCCTCGATGCGGTGGAGGCGTGCGAATTTTTCCTGCGCCACGGCACCACCTCTCTTCTGGCAACACCCGCTTACAGCATGGGCTTTGATGAATTTATCGCTAACGTCCGTGCCGCCAAGGCGGCTATGGGCAAAGCACGCACCCTGCGCGGGCTCTACCTTGAGGGCCCCTACACCAACGGCAAGTACGGCGCCCATGCCCACCGTTACGCTTGGTATGGGCAGCTGAAGCCCGAGCAATACACGGCACTGGTCGATGCGGCGGGCGACGCCGCCCGTGTGTGGACGATCGCTCCCGAGAGAAAGAGTGAGGGGCTTTGCGACTTTATGGAGTACGCAAGAAGCGTTCAGCCGAGCGTTGTGTTTGCCGTTGGCCACAGCGAGGCGACGCCCGGCGAGATCCGTGCCCTCGGCAAATACCGCCCGACGCTCCAGACTCACTCGATGGACGCCACGGGCCGTCTCCCCGTTTCCGAGGGCACGCGTGCCGTCGGCCCCGACGAATACTGTTTCCACGAGCCGAGCGTGTACTGCGAGATGATCTCCGACTCGCTGGCGATCCACGTTCAGCCCGAGATGCAAAAGCTCCTCATTCATACGAAGGGCGTGCATCACGTGGTGCTGATCACCGATTCGACGGTAAGAGACAACCCGAATCCGCCCGAGCTTTCTCACGTGACCGACCTCAACTTTGATGACCGCGGCGGCATCTCCGGCAGCAAGATGACGATGGAGCTTGCCTGCCGCAACGTAATGACGCACACCACCTGCGGCATTGCCGAGGCGTTTATGATGGCATCGGGCAACCCCGCGCGTGCCATTGGTCTTGACGATGAGATCGGCTCGATCGAGGTCGGAAAGCGCGCCGATCTTGTGTTCTGTGACGATATTTTCAACGTCAAGCAGGTCATGCTTGGCGGCGAGATCGTAGTGTAAGGAGAGAGAACGATGAAGGATTTTCAGGTTGGATACGCCTCGGTCGATATCACCCCCCCTCTCGGCTCGGCGATCAACGGCTATTACGTGCCGCGCTACGCCAAGGGGATCCTC
The DNA here is from genome assembly GCA_017407375.1 of Clostridia bacterium. Taxonomy (GTDB): domain Bacteria; phylum Bacillota; class Clostridia; order Oscillospirales; family CAG-272; genus UBA1740. The sequence continues at coordinate 2,923 of JAFQWT010000007.1, read as the reverse complement.
GATCCCCTGACGGCCAGTGCGCTGGCGCTGACGCTGGGCGAGCAGACCGTTGTGCTGATGAGCATTGACAACTGCCTTTTCTCCCGTGCCTTTGTCCATCGCTGCAATAAGGCGATCGAGAAAGCGACAGGGCTTTCGGGCGATCGCGTGATGATCACGGCCACGCATACGCACACGGGGCCCTTCTGTGAGCCCACCACGATGTTTGAGACCGACGATGCGCCCATTCTGGCCTACGGCGAGTTCCTGGTTTCCCGCGTGGCCGATGCCGTAGCGCTGGCGCTCGACGACCGCCACCCCGCCCGTATGGGCTATATCGTGGGCACGGCGCCCGAGAGAGTGGCTTATATTCGCCGCTACAAAATGAAGGACGGCACAACGATGACCTGCCCGCCCGTGGACGACCCGAACATCGATCACCCGATCGGCACGCTCGATCAGCGCGTGAACGTTCTCCGCTTTGACCGCGAGGGGGCCCCCACCGTCATTCTGATGAACTACGGTCTGCACGCCGACTGCGTGAACGGCGAGCTTCTCTCCCCCGACTGGCCCTGCGAGATGGCCAAGACGCTGGAGAAAGCGCTGGACGGCGTTAAGACGATGTTCATCAGCGGCGCCGCCGGTGACGTTGGCAGCACGAACGTCCACCCGAAGGACGGCGATATGAACGACACCGAGATCAGCTTTGATAACGAAATGAAGAGCCCCGGCATGGCCCGCTTTGTCGGCCGTGCGCTGGCGGGCACCGTCCTCCAGGTGTACGACAAGGTCAAGTACGTGCCCGTGGAAACGCTTGACATCGTCAAGCGCGAGATCGCGGTGGCGGCCAACGTCCCCGCGCCCGAGGACCTGCCGCGCGCCCACGAGTACAAGCGCCTGCACGATGCGGGGCGTGACGACCTCATTCCCTACACCGCCATGGAACTGACGACCGTGGTCGCCGAGGCACTCCGCATGTGCCGTCTGGAAAACGGCCCCGAAAGCTTCCCGATGGACCTTACGGGCGTTGTGATCGGTGAGGTGGCGCTCCTCGGTATTCCCGGTGAGCCCTTTACCGACATCGGCGTTGGCATCAAGGAGACCGAGGGCTACGGCCTCATTCTCCCCTGCGCGCTGGCAGGGGGCTACGAGGGGTATTTCCCCATGCAGTCGGCGTACGACGAGGGCGGCTACGAGGCCCGCACCTCGGTGTTCCGCGCGGGGGTGGCCGAGACCATCGTCAAGGAGGGCTGTGCCCTTTTGACCGCGATGAAGGATCTGTAAGCGCTTGGGGTGCGGGGCTTCCGCACCCCTTTTTCTTCCCTTTATGAAGAAAACCGTGGTTTTTGAGGCATACTGATACCACAAAAGATGAAAGGATACTGCCATGAAGCTTGCCTTTTTTGATACCAAGCCCTACGACAGGGTCGCCTTTGACAGAGCCGTGGAGGGGCGGGGGATCGAGATCAAATATTTTGAGACCAAGCTCACCGAGGACACGGTGGAGCTGGCCGCGGGGCACGATGCCGTTTGTGCCTTTGTCAACGACACGGTGAATGCCGCCGTCATTGACCGCCTCACGGCGCTGGGCATCGGTACGCTGGCCCTGCGCTCGGCGGGGTTTAATAACGTCGATATGAAGCACGCCTTTGGCCGCCTGCACGTTTTGCGCGTGCCTGCCTACTCGCCCTATGCCGTGGCTGAGCATACGATGGCGCTCCTGCTGACCTCGGTGCGCCGCATCCACAAGGCCTATATCCGCACGCGCGACTTCAACTTCAGTCTTGCGGGCATGACGGGCTTTGACCTGCACGGAAAAACGGTGGGCGTGATCGGCACGGGGCGCATCGGCCGTGTGTTTATCGACATCTGCCGTGGCTTTGGCATGCGGGTGCTTGCCTACGATAAGTTCCCCGCCAAGGACCTGGATAATGGCGACACCGTGCGTTACGTGGCGCTGGACACGCTCCTTGCCGAGAGTGACATCCTCTCGCTCCACTGCCCGCTGACCGAGGATACCTATCACCTCATTGACGGGGAGGCGCTCAAAAAATGCCGCCGCGGCGTGGTGCTTTTGAACACCTCGCGCGGGGCCCTTGTGGATGCCGAGGCGCTGCTGGCGGCCATCAAATCCCGCCACGTGGGCGCGGCCTGCCTTGACGTTTACGAGGAGGAGTCCGACTTTTTCTTTGAGGACCACTCGGGCCACATCCTGGAGGACGATACCCTGGCGCGCCTGATCTCGATGCCCAACGTGATCGTTTCCTCGCACCAGGCCTTCCTCACCGAGGAGGCGCTTGCCAACATTGCCGACACCACGGTCGGGAATCTGCTGGCGCTGTTTGAGGACGGGCAGTGCCAAAACGAGGTCTGCTACAAAAACGGCACCGCCGAGGACTGCAAAAGCGGAAAATGCTTTTGAATACCTAATTGATTTTCCAAAAAGTCCGTGCTATAATATAATAAAAACGATACGGAGCGTGCTATGAACATCACAAACGACATTAAGTACATCGGTGTCAACGACCATACCATCGACCTTTTTGAGGGGCAGTACGTCGTGCCGAACGGCATGGCCTACAACTCCTACGTGATCCTTGACGAGAAGGTCGCCGTGATGGACACGGTGGACGCCGCCTTTACCCATGAGTGGTTAGATAACCTTGAGGGCGCGCTTGGCGGACGTAAGCCCGATTACCTCATCGTTCAGCACATGGAGCCCGACCACTCCGCCAACGTCCTGAACTTCTCCAAGGCCTACCCCGGGACCACCGTTGTGGCCTCGGCCAAGGCGTTTGCCATGATGAAGAACTTTTTCGGCACCGATTTTGCCGACAACCGCCTGGTGGTGGGCGAGGGTGACACCCTCTCGCTCGGGAAGCACACCCTCACCTTTGTGACGGCCCCCATGGTCCACTGGCCCGAGGTCATCGTGACCTACGAT
>JAFQWT010000107.1 GCA_017407375.1 Clostridia bacterium | reverse complement strand
CCAACAGGGGGTGCTTTTTCTTGTCCTTGGCTGCGGCACTAGGCCGCTCGCCACCTAGCCGCGCGAACGAAGAGAAGCGCGGCTAGGTTCGATTTCGAGCCAAAGCCGTCGGGGAGCTGGCTCACCAGCGGCGCGGCGAAGAAAGCTCGCGCCAGCGAGCAATCCTTAAGACAAGGCACCCCCAACAGGGGGTGCTTTTTCTTGTCCTTGGCTGCGGCACTAGGCCGCTCGCCACCTAGCCGCGCGAACGATCCTGGCGCGCCCCCTCTTTACTTTTCCGAAAAATATAATAATGTCGTTCGGGGTAGAAGCTGCACAAAACGGCGGCGCGATCGCCCAATACCACGCGGGAGGTGAGACGATGCTCTCCAATCTTCACACGCACTCGCTATAAGAAAAAGGAGAGCTTTTGCTCTCTTTTTTACATCAGCTTCGTCAGGCGCTCACGCATCTCAAGGAGCGCCGCCTCGGTGCATTCGCATTTCCAGAGAATGTGCTCCTTGTCGGTCATATAGTCCATGCTTGGCTCGTACCCGAGGCGTGAATCGTACTCCACAGCGGGGATCGCGCGGCGGGCATTCTCGCATTCCTCCTCGGCGATCGTCTCGCAAAGAGAGAGGATCGTCCGCGGCGTGAAGGCACGGACGCCGTAAAGCTCTCGTGCCTTGGTCAGCCATTCCCCGTCGGCTGTAAGGATCGGCTCACAGGCGCCCGTCATCTCCTCGGTCATCTGGCGGAGCATGTGCCAGCGCTTGGTATTGACCGTGGTCTCGGCCGTTCGCGCGATGAGGAAAAGGAGCGCCGCCATGCGCCCCGCCTCGGCCCTCGCTTCCCCCGTGAGCGACTCGGCGATCTCACGGAAGAGGGCGGCGGCGGTGTCGTACTCCTCGCGCATACGCGAGAATTCGCCGATCTCATAAAGGACGCGGCGCGGCTTTCGGAGACAATAGGAGCCGGGGAAGCCCTCATACATGCCGTAGCCCGTGTAGGTGATGCGCCCCCCACCGTGGATCGCCTCGGCGGGAGAGTCATGCACCCAGCGCGTTTTTGTTACGAGAGGGTAAGAGGGACCGACGCGCAGAGGGCCGTATTGATCCTCGATCGTCGGTACGTCATGACGGATCCCCTCGGAGGCGTGGTGCCACGCCTTCAATGCTTTTGCAACGTTTTCTTTACCGAATTCGCGCTCGGCAATGGCGGCAAGATGCTCGTGCGGATCGCGCCGCGGCACCCAGCCCATCTCCTTGGACAGCTCGGCAATAAAGGAGGGGTAGGCCCCGTAATGGTGGCTCTCCATCAGGCCCGTGAGGCCGTATTTTTCGTGACAGGCAAGGAGTGCCTCGTAGCGTTCCATAAAGACCTCGGGCGCGGGAATATAGGGAACGATGCCCACGTCCCACGTGGCGCCCGCCGTATTGGAGATCGTGTAGAGGGGAAGGCCTCGCTTCGCCGCGGCCTCGGCTTCCGAAAGGAAGTATTGCCCGGGGCCGGGGATCGAGATCGTGTAGTCGGTCGTTTTTTCTTGCACGCCCTCGGGCGCGGGGAGCCACTCGTGCATCTCAAAGGTGGCCTCGAGCGTGACGTCATCGGGGAGAATGTCGATGAGCGCCACGCGCTCCTCGGCAGGGCGTCCGCCCCAGTTGTAGCTCCAGAAGACGATGTCGGCCCCCGGGGAATGCTCGCGGATCACGCGGCTGACAAGGCGCAGCCAGTCGGGGTAGTCGCGGACGGGGAAGTTGCGCGCCCAGAACTTGCCGAGGTGCCACTCGTCCTTGTGCTTATCGCGGTCGCGGTAGAGCCACGGGTAAGCGCGTTCATCGTGAGAGGGAAACTCACAGGATTCCCCCACAAAGATGACGCCCGCAAGGCGCGGACAGCGTGAAAAGAGCCGTCCGTAGGTTGAGCGGTAGTAGTCCTCCGCCCCCTCGTCGTCGGGGTGCTTCTCGCTCACGATGTAGCTGTACGCGTACACGGCAAGGCCGTAACGCTCGGCCATATCGATGAGGGTATTAAAATCGGTCTTACCCGCCGCCGATTCCTCGGCCGAGCGCACGTAGATGAGAATGGTGTCGTAGCCGTCGTGCGCCAGGCGATTGAGGTAGTCCTCGGTGAACTCGTCAAGGCCGTAGCCCGAGTGGACCATACGGGGAGAGAAAACGCTTTCTCTCTCTACGCGCCCGCGGGGCAAGCGCGGGCCCTTCCATTCGTTCATGCGCTCCTCAAGGTAGACCGTGGCCGAAAAAACGGCCGCCTCGCTGTTGGCCACGACCGTCACGTCCTCATCGACCGCCAGCGTAAAGGCGCGGTTTTTCCGCCCGTCCTCCTTCACGCAAAGACGGATCGTGGGGCCGTGGGCCTCGCCCTCGCTCACCACGGGGATCGAGAGCCCGTGGGAGACGGCGAAATAGTCGGAAAGATCCAGGGCGGCGTGTCGCAGCACCGCCCCGGCCGAGAGCGGCAGGACGATCGAAAACTCCTCGGTAAGGGTAAGCCCTTCATGGCGGGTGTATACCGAGGGATCGGTGATGCCCGTACGGTGGACGCGGCACATTCGCTCGCGGAAGGCGTATTTCTTTTCCATAGATAGGTCCTCCTAAAAGGAGAGGAACGCCGTGGCGTTCCTCTTGTTTTCATTCGGCCTCGGCCATCCAGGCAAGGAGCTTTTCGCGCGTGGCGGCAATGTCCTTCTGCTGCTGCTCACCCGAGATCTCACGCTCAATGGTGAAGGGGCCCTCGTAGCCAATGGCGCGGAGCGCCTTAATGATGGCGGGAATGTTGGCCAGACCCTCACCCGCGGGTACCTCGTGGCCAAGGCCCATGGCCGTGGTCGGGTAGAAGCCGTCCTTGATGTGCGTATCGCGCACGTATTGACCGAACATTCCAACGGCATCGAGCGAGTTGCCGTGACCGTAGAGAATGAGGTTGGCGGTGTCAAAGTTGATGCCGCAGTTGCCCGTACCGATCGCCTCGATCGCGCGGACCACGGCCATCGGCGTTTCCTGGCCCGTCTCAAAGAGGAAGGTCTGACCACGGTTCTTCATGTGCTTGCAAACGTAGGTCAGGGCGCCCACCGTTCCCACAAAATCGGGGTCGTTCGGGTCGTTCGGGAGGAAGCCGACGTGCGTGGCAATGTTGGTGACGCCCAGCATCGCCGCAAAGTTTGAGGCCTTGATAAGCGCCTGCGCACGCGCCTCACGGTAGGCGGGGGGAACCAGGCCGATGGTGGCGGGGCCGTTCTTGAAGTTCCACTCGCACGGGCCGCCCCAGCCCGCCCAGATCGTGGAGATCTTAAAATCGGTCTCCTCGAGCGCCCGCTTTACGTACTCAGCGCGCTCGGCACAGTAGAAATTCTCGTCCCAGATGGAAAGCTGGCAGGAATCGAGGCCCATCTCCTTGGCCTTTTTGAACTTTTCAAGCAGGTCGCCGCCGGCACCGATCAGAACACCGATAGGATTTGTCATGAGGATTCTCCTTTGTTTTCAAAAAATAGGGGGGATTTCTATGCTTAGTATAGCTTTTCCGAGCCGAAAAGTCAAGAGAAATAGTGTGGCAACTTGGAGTGCAGGGCAGGAGAGAGTATTTTTATAAAACGCCTTGTGTTTTTTTGCGTTTTGTGGTACAATATACCTGCCACACATTTGAATATGCCCTTACAAGGGGGAATACTATTTTGGTAAAAATGTATTCTCTCTCCCCTTTGTTATGGGCAGATGTGTGGCAACATTGAGAGGTACGTTTTTCGGTGCGTCTCTCTATGAGGCGCACTTTTTTATTATAAAAAGAAAAAAGCCCCCGCAAGGGGGCTCAGTCTTCCTCGGTGGCGCCGAAATATTCGCGGTCAAAGAATTCGGATAGGGTGATTCCCGCGCCCTCACAAAAGCGCTTGACGGTGATGACCTTGGAGCACTTGGTCCGCCCCTTGATGAGATCGTAGATCGCTGAGGGAGACATACCGCCGAGGAGCGCAATGTCGCAGACGTTACTGCCACGCTCCTTGCAGATCTCCTCGATGCGCCTCACGATCGCCTCGTTTAATTTCATAGCCGTGACCTTCCTATAATAATTGTGGAGTTCCACAATTATTATAGGAAAATACCCTCGGTTTCTCTCGTGGAGTTCCACGATATTGACAAAGTTTGCAAGGTCGCGTATAATACAATCAGTATCGTGGAATTCCACGAAACAGGGGGGAGACAGTATGACGGTTGGTTTTGTGGGACATGCGTTCATTTCCGAGGAGGAGAGGGTCAAGGCACGGGTCAAGGAAGAGCTGTGCCGCCACGCGGAGGGCGTGGGTGAGCGGATCTGTTACCTTGGCGGTTACGGTGCCTTTGACGAGCTTTGCGCCCGTGCGTGTCGGGAATTAAAGCAAGAGCGCGGCGGCATTGAGCTTGTGTACGTTGCCCCGTATATGAGCTCCGCTGCTCAGGCAAAAATAAGAGAGATGGAGGAGAATGGCCTATACGACACTTCCGTATATCCACCTCTTGAGAGGGTCCCCTTACGGCTGGCCGTTCTGCGGAGGAATGAATGGCTTGTGACGAGGGCCGACCTCATCATTGCTTACGTTGAGCACCGTTATGGCGGGGCCTATCGGTCGCTGCGGATGGCGGAGCAAAGAAAAAAGCGGATCCTGAATATTGGCAACCTTTCTTGAAAAAAGGCACCCTTTCGGGTGCCTTTCCTTTCGTGATGGGAGGGGGTGCGGTGTTAGTGCATTTGGGCCTTGCCGAGCGCATAGAGCTGCATAATGAGTCTATGCGTTTTCAGGGCCTCCTCTCCGCTGATCTCCAGCGGCTCCTTACCCAAGACGGCGTTGTAGAATTGGCGGATCTGTTTTACGTGCTGGAAGCCCCAGTAGTCCTTTCCGTTCTTGTAATCAAGCAGGACCTTGTCCTGATGTGCTTCCTCGGTCTGTCCGTTATTGTAGCTTATATACGCATCGTCGTAGCCAAAAACTACCTTTCCCTTTTCACAGTACAGACGGATCTCGATCGGCTCGTCATAACCGTAATTGTTCATACAGTAAAAGCCGTATTTCACACCGTTTTTGTATGTGATAAGTCCTTCGGCGCTGTCCTCAACGTCTACGGTCTTGTGTCCGCGGTTGGCCATAGAGCAGCAGACCTCTTCGATTTCGGAATTTACAAGCCAGTTGACAAGATCAATGGAGTGTATTGCCTGGTCGATGATCACCCCGCCGCCTTCCTTATCCCAGGTCCCCTTCCAGTCGCTTTCCGCATAATAGGAATCGGGGCGTGCCCAGGTAAGCACGGAGCGTGCCGACAGTATCTTCCCCAGCCGTCCGCTATCCAAGGCCTCCTTGACAAGCTTTGCGGAGTTGTTATAGCGGCACTGGAAAATAACGCCGAAGAGAAGCCCCTTCTCCTTTGCCGTTTTCACGGCGGCCTCCGCGCTGGCAAGGTCAACGTCCATCGGCTTTTCCGTCAAAACGTTCACCCCTCTTTCAAGGGCGTAGCAGGCCACCTTGGAATGCAGATAATGGGGCAGACAAATATGCACGGCATCAAGGTCCTCCGCCTCGATCATTTCCTCATAGGAGACGTAGGCCCTTCCGCCGTATTCTTCTGCCGCTGCCTCCGCGCGCTCCTTAATAACGTCGCAGCAGGCGACAAGCTCCACGGCTTCAATGACGGAGAGCGACGTAAGATGCATAACGGAAATACGCCCGCATCCAATAACACCGACTCTCAGCTTTTTGGTGGTTTTTTCCATTTTCTTCCCCCCTCGGCTCAGGCGTTGTCGGCCTCGGCCATCCAGGCAAGGAGCTTTTCACGCGCCTTGGCGATGTCCTTTTCCTGCTGCTCGCCCGAGATCTCACGCTCGATGGTGAAGGCCCCCTCGTACCCGATCTCGCGGAGCTTTTTAATGATCGCGGGAATGTTGGCACAGCCCTCGCCGACGGGCATCTGGCGGCCGTTGTGGAAGCCGTCCTCGGGATAGAAGCCGTCCTTGATGTGCGTGTCGCGAATGTACTTACCGAACATTCCAACGGCGTCGAGCGAGTTGCCGTTGCCGTAAAGGATGAGGTTGGCGGTGTCAAAGTTGATGCCGCAGTTGCCCGTACCGATCGCCTCGATCGCGCGGACGATGGTCATGGGCGTTTCCTGCCCCGTCTCAAAGAGGAAGGTCTGGCCGCGCTGCTGCATGTACTTGCACACGTGGCGCAGGGCGCCCACGGTATCGACAAACTTCGGGTCGTAGGGGTCCGCGGGGAGGAAGCCGACGTGGGTGGCCACGTACGGCACGCCGATCGCGGCGGCAAAATCCGAGCCCGCGATGAGCGCCTTAACGCGCGACTCACGGTAGGCGGGGGGCACAAGGCCGATCGTGGAGGGGCCGTAATAGGCGTTCCATTCGCAGGGGCCGCCCCAGCCCGCCCAGACGGTGGAAACGGCAAAGCCCGTCTCTGCCATAGCCGCCTTGACGGCGGCGGCGTATTCGGCGCCGTAGTATTTCTCTTGCCAGATGCAGAGCTGACAGGAGGTCATGCCCATGGCTTGTGCCTTGCGGAAGCGGTCGGCGATATCGGCCTGCCCCGCATAGTTGATCAGAACACCAATCGAATTTTTCATTTTGCCTTCTCCTTATGTTACAGTGCGATGAGCTTGGCGCCGTTATCGGCGCTCTCGCGGAGGACTTCAATGAGGCGGATCGTGGCCGCCGCACTCTCGGGCGGGTTTTTCGCGTTTTCCGCGGTGGGGTCGGTGATGAGGCCCGCAAGGTAGCGGATCTCCTCGGCCATGTGGTTGGTGGCGGGCAGCTCGGCCTCAAAGGACTCACCGCCCACGGGATAGACGGTGACCTTGCCACCCTCGAGGAGCACCTCGGCGCGCTCAAAGCGTGCGCGGCAGGTGGCCTTGAAGGGAATGCCGGGGGCCTCGTCCCACGAGCCGTTGATCACGGCGATGCCGTCGTCGTACACCAGGCGCGTGTTCTCAAACTGCCACTTCATCGTGCCGTCCCACGCGAGGGTCGAGGCCGCCTTCGGCTCGCCGAGCAGGTAGCGCACCATATCCACGTCGTGAATGTGCATGTCGGTAAGGCACCCGCCGCTCCTCTCGGTGCTCTGGAACCAGTTCTCAAAGCCCCAGGTCGGGAGGGGGGAGAGGCGCTCCATCGAGAGGCGGTAGAGCTTGCCGTACCGCCCGTCCTCGCAGCAGTCCTTCAGGAAGCTGTAGGCGGCGTTAAAGCGCAGGCACTGACCGATCATCAGGCGGCGGCCCGTGGCCTTGGCGGCCTCGAGCATCTCGCAGCAGTCGGCGTACGAGAGGGCCATCGGCTTTTCGGACAGGACGTGCTTGCCCGCCTTCATCAGCTTTATGGCGTACTCCTTGTGGAGGAAGGTCGGCAGGCAGATGTCCGCCATATCGAACTCGGTCCCCTCCAGCATCTCCTCAACGCTCGTGTAGGTCTTGCAGTCGGCAGGGAGCGCGCCCTTGCCCGTGTCTACGTTGATCTTCAGCTCGCCGGAAAACTTCTTGGGGTCAACGTCACACACCGCCACAAGGCGGATGGGCGCCCCCTCCTCGGCAAGAACGCGGTAACCCGCGGCGTGGGCGCGGGCAATGCCGCCAAAGCCCACAATGGCACACCGTACCTCTTTCATGGGAAGTCCTCTTTCCTTGTTAAATTTTTGCGGAAGGGAAAAACGATATTGCTATTTCCGCACCTTTAGGGTATAATGAAAACAGAAAAAAGTCAAGGGAGCATCTTGCCAAAGAATGCAACGATATTGCTATGGGAGAGAGCTATGAGCGTTTATGAGAAGCACCGCCTCCGCGATGCGCGCCTGCCGTTTATCCTGCACGACTACCGCTTTCCCGCGGGGGCGCACGCCTGCCGCGGCAACTGGCACGAGAACGTGGAGCTTCTCTTTTTTATGGAGGGGAGTGCCACGGTCACCAGCAACGACCTGCGCTTTTCGGTCACGGCGGGGGACCTTGCCGTCATCAACCAGAACCACATCCACACCATCGTGGCCGAAACGCCGATCCGCTATTTTGTGGCCATTGTGGACCGTTCCTTTTGCCTTGCCAACCATTTTGACACCAACGCCGTCTCCTTCTTGCCCCACGTGAGGGACAAAGAGATCGCCGCCGTGCTCACGACCCTGGCCGAGGACCACGCCGCGGGGGGCGAGCCCTGCGTGCCCCTGGTGCGCGCCCGCGTTCTGACGGTGATGGCGCTCCTCCTTTCGCGCTATGGCGGGGAGGCCGCCACCACGGGGGGAGACCCCCACACCCTGGCCGCCGTCAAGCGCGCCCTCGGCACCCTTCACTCGGAGTATGCCTCCCCCCTGACGCTTGACACCCTGGCCGAGCGGGCGGGCATCAGTAAGTACTATCTTGCCAGGGAGTTCCGCCGCCTTACGGGAATGACGGTCATCACCTACTTAAATTCCCTCCGCTGTGACAAGGCCAAGCCCCTCCTCCTTGAGGGGGAGCTCAGCATTGAGGGCGTCGGGCTTGCGGTCGGCTTTTCGGGCGCCTCCTATTTTTCGCGCGTTTTCCGCGGGTGTGAGGGAATGCTCCCCTCCGAGTATCGGCGGCGGTTCCGTCGGTGACGCCCACGGCGGAAAAAAGGCAAGCACACAGTGCTTGCCTTTTTTCTTTTATCTCACAAAATCAAGGTGCCCCTCCTCAAGCACCGCGTGCTCCTCATCCGTAAAGCGGTAGGTAAGGCCTGTGTCCGTGAGGGTGATGGCCGTGCCGATCACGCTCTTGTAATTCTTCGGCCACGCGCCCACAAGGATCGGGTAGGCGTGGGGGAGGGTGTTTCTCTCATCGTCGGGCATGGCCAAGAAGATCTTGTGGAGATGCCCCGAGAGCATCACGTCAATGCCCAGGCGCTCAAGCTCAGCGTTCCACGCGGCGTACACCTCGTGCTCAATGTCAAAGATGTCGCCCTTATGGCAGGTGGTGATGGCGGGGGGAATGTGGCACACCGCAATGCGCGGCCGCCCGTCCTCGGGGAACGAGAGGGAACGGAGAAACTCGGTCTCGCGGCGGCGGTAGGCCTCAAAGATGTTGACGCCGTTGTAGGAGGGGGGCAGGAGCTTGCCCTCCTTGTCGGTGCCCTGAAAGGCGTCGGGCTTATCCTCGCCGCAGTCCAGCACCACGCCCACAAAGCGCCCAAGGTCAAAGGAATAATAGGTCTTTCTGCCGTCGGCAGGGAAGTAGTCGGTAAACCGTTCGGCCAGGTGCCCGCGCGTGTCGTGGTTGCCGCGCACCATAAGGATCGGCAGCCGCCCGCCCGTGGCCTTACCGAGAAAGTCGATCACCGCCAAAAAGTCCTCCTCCCGCTCGACCTCGGCAATGTCCCCCGCCGCGATCAGGAGGTGAAGCTCCTCACCGAAGTAGGTGACCGTCCTCGCGGCGCTCTCAAAGAGCGAGTGGACGTCCGCCACAAGGTAGACGTGGATATCCCCCTTGGCGGGAAGGGGAGAGAAGGGATAGCTCTCCCGCTCCTCCTCCTCAAAGAGAGAATAATAGGCGCGGCGGTCGATCGCCGCACGGAAGATGACCTCATACCCGCGCGCCGCATTCAGGGCGGCCTGCGGCACGCGCACGCGTGCCACGGTGCGCTCGGTGGGAAGCGCCCCCGAGTTCTCCTCGTAGTAAAGGGTGTCCCCCACCCGCACGGAAAGCAGCCCGTGGCTCCTAAGGCAAAGAAGCAGCTCGTATTCCTCCCCGATCACAAAAACCGAGGGGGCGTAGGTAAGAAAGCTCATGGTTTTCCTCCTTTATGTAAGGTTTTCTTTACGGACTAACCTTTTATTCCGCATCCTTCGGCCCGTGCTCGTCAAGGAACGCGCGGAGCGCCGTGACGTACCCCTCGGGGTTAAGGCCGTAGGCCAGCGCGTGGTCGGCCCCCGGCACGGTCACAAGGCGCGCGTGGGAGGCGGCCGCCGCGGCCAGGCGGCGGCTGTGGTCGCAGGGGACGAGGAAATCGACCTCGCCGTGGTAGAGAATGACGGGGACGGTGATCTTGCCGATCGCCTCAAGGGGTGAGGTCTCGTCAAGGTCAAAGCGGCCGAAAAGGCGCGCCCCCAGCTTCACAAGGGGATAAAAGACGGGCACGGGGAGCTTCATTTTCCGCATTACGCCCCCAATGACGTCCCGCGCCGAGGTAAAGGGGCAGTCGGCAAGGACGGCAAACACGTTCGGTGGCAGGCCCTCGCCTGCCGCCATCAGCACCGTGGCCGCCCCCATCGAGATGCCCGTGAGCATGATCCTCACGTCGGGGCCGAATCTCTCTATTACCAGCTTCACCCAGTCGAGGCAGTCGTGGCGCTCAAGGATGCCAAAGGACAGCGTGTGCCCCTCACTCTCTCCCGCGCCCCGCTGACTGACGAGCAGGGCGTTATGCCCCACGGCATAGCACCGCTCGATCGCCGCGCTCATATCGCGCTCGGGGTCGCCGCGGTAGCCGTGGATGAGGATCTCCACGGGGGCGCCCTTTTTGACCTCGTAATAACGCCCGCGGAGGGTCAGCCCGTCCCGCGCGGTGAGCGTCAGGGCCTCGTACGGCTCGCTCCGCATACGGCGGATCCAGGTCTTCATGATCTCGTGATAGGGCTCGTACACGCGCCCCCGCGGCAGGCGGAACTCCTCATCCCCAAGCGGCGTGCGCGGCTTGGAATAGAACACGATGCGGTAGCAAAGCGCCGCACCCCCGAAAAGAAGCAGTAAAAGCCCCAAAAGCACGGCAGGGACGATCCAATACCACATAAGCATCTCCTTTGACTTGATGATTACAGTATAGCGCAAAAGGCGCCGTTTTTCAAGTAGAAAAAGGGCTGTACTTCAAAAAAGTACAGCCCCTTGATGCGCCCCCCTTACTGTGCGCGGAAGGTGATGGCACCCGTCGCATCGTCCATGGCGTCCACAATGGCGAGGGACTCAAGGCGGTAGCCGAGGTTCCTTATGATCCTGCCGCCGTTCTGGAAGCCCTTTTCAATGGCAATGCCAAGCCCCTCGACCGTGGCGCCCGCCGCCTGCACGATGGAGATGAGGCCCATCAGTGCACAGCCGTTGGCGAGGAAATCGTCAACGATCAGGACGTGGTCCGCGGGGGTGAGGAAGCGCTTCGAAACGATGATCTGGTTCTTGTTCTTGTGGGTGAAGGACTCCACCTCGGCGGTGTACATCTCCCCGTCGATGTTGATGCTCTTCGACTTCTTGGCAAAAAGGAGCGGCACCCCGAAGGCCCGCGCCGCGGCATACGCGATCGCAATGCCCGAGGCCTCGATCGTCAGGATCTTGTTGATGGGGCAGTCGGCAAAGCGGCGGTGGAACTCACGGCCGATCTCGTCAAGAAGGTCAACGTCCATCTGGTGGTTTAAAAAGCTATCCACCTTCAGCACGTTCCCGGGCTTTACCACGCCGTCCTTAAGAATACGCTCTTCAAGAAAATTCATGTCGGTCTCCTTCACGGTTGATGACACCATTATACTCCCTTTTTCGACGTCTGTCAATTCCTATTGCACCGAGGTTGACAATTCGGAGGGAAGGGGGTATAATCTATAAGGATAGAAGAACTTCCAAAGGAGAGAAAAATGAAGAATTACGACGTCATAGTGATCGGTGCCGGCCCCGGCGGGATCTTTTCGGCCTATGAGCTTTTGGAGAAGTGCCCCGAAAGGCGCATTGCGGTCTTTGAGGCGGGGCATGAGCTCAGCCGCCGCCGCTGCCCGATCGACGGGGAGAGAGTCAAGTCCTGCATCGGCTGCCCGACCTGCTCTATCATGAGCGGCTTTGGCGGTGCCGGTGCCTTCTCGGACGGGAAATACAACATCACGAACGATTTCGGCGGTACCCTGCACGAGTACATCGGCAAGCGGCGCGCCCTTGAGCTGATGCAGTACGTGGACGAGATCAATATGCGCTACGGTGGCGAGGGCACGCGCCTTTACACCACCGCCGGCTCGGGCATCCACAAGCAGTGCGTGCAAAACGACCTCCACCTGCTGGATGCCTCGGTCCGCCACCTCGGCACCGACATCAATTACGTGGTGCTGGAAAACCTTTACGCTCACCTCAAGGGGCGCGTGGACTTCTTCTTTGACACCCCCGTCACGTCGGTGGAAACGGCCAAGGACGGCTATCGGGTCCTTGTTGAGGGCGGTGTCTACACCTGCCGCTACTGCATCGTTTCGGTCGGGCGGAGCGGCAGCAAGTGGATGGAGCGCGTTTGCCGTGAGCTTAAGATCCCCACGCACTCCAACCGCGTGGACATCGGCGTGCGCGTGGAGCTGCCTGCCGAGGTCTTCTCGCACCTGACCGACGAGCTTTACGAGAGCAAGATCGTCTACCGCACCGAGAAATACGGCGACCGCGTCCGCACCTTCTGCATGAATCCGCGCGGCGTTGTCGTCAATGAGAATACCAACGGCATCATCACGGTCAACGGCCACAGCTACGAGGACCCGGCCAAGAAGACCGAGAACACGAACTTTGCGCTCCTTGTCGCCAAGCACTTCTCGGAGCCCTTCAAGGATTCGAACGGGTACGGCGAGTCGATCGCGCGGCTCAGCAATATGCTGGGCGGCGGCGTGATCGTCCAGCGCTTTGGCGACCTTATCCGTGGGCGCCGCTCCACCCCCGGGCGCATTGAGGAGGCCTTCATCACCCCGACCCTCACGGCCACCCCCGGTGACCTCAGTCTTGTGCTTCCCAAGCGCCTGCTTGACGGCATTATCGAGATGATTTACGCTCTTGACAAGATCGCCCCCGGCACCGCCAACGACGATACCCTCCTTTACGGCGTTGAGGTCAAGTTCTACAACATGGAGGTCGAGGTGAACGCCGACCTTGAGTCCTGCTACCCCGGTCTTTTCGTCATCGGGGACGGCAGCGGCATCACCCACTCACTCTCCCACGCCTCGGCCAGCGGCGTCCACGTGGCGCGCTGCATCGCCGAAAAAAATTAAGAAAAATATAAAAAACACTTGACAATTGTCGAAGGAAGCGCTATACTATCCCATGTTCAACTGAATAAAGCTAAATGAACTCAGCAGGAGATAAGGCCAAGGCCTTTCCAAAGGGGTAATACTCTCGGGTGTCGTAAGACGGGGACTGCTGACGGATAGCAATCTGGAGAAGCTCGCTTTTCGCGAGTGCCGAAGGGGCAAGGGGTCACACCACAATCTCTCAGGCAAAAGGACAGATCAAAACCGGCAGGGCGTGCCCTGCGACATTGTGTCATCTCACCGCTATCCGATTTTTGGGTAGCGGTTTTTGTTTTGTTCGGTTGGAAAAGCATTTTTAGGAGGTTCATGAAAATGGACAAGCTCTTAGCGGCGGTGGAGGCCGTCAACGGGAAGATCAACGGCGTTGTGTGGGGGGCGTTTGGCCTTCTCCTTCTCGTTGGCACGGGCATCATCGTCACCTCACTCACGCGCTTTTTCCAGGTCACGCACATCGGCCTTTGGTTCCGTGAGACCATCGGCAGTCTTTTCAAGCGGGACGTCATCCGTCACAGCCGTGAAAAGGGCTCGATCTCGCCCTTCCAGGCGCTTTGCACGGCGCTGGCCGCCACGGTCGGCACGGGCAACATCGCGGGTGTTGCCGCCGCCATCTGCATTGGCGGTGCGGGCGCCGTGTTCTGGATGTGGATCGCCGCCTTCTTCGGTATGATGACCAACTATGCGGAAAACGTCCTTGGCATCTACTACCGCCGCAAAAACGAGAACGGCGAGTGGGCAGGCGGTGCCATGTACTACCTTGCGGAGGGGCTGGGGAGCCGCCGCGGCATGAAGCACGTCGGCAAGGTGCTGGCCATCCTTTTCTGCATTTTTACGATGCTGGCCTCGTTCGGCATCGGGAGCATGGGCCAGGTCAACAAGATCGTCACCAACGTGGCGGGCGCCTTTGACGTGTCCGCCCTCTCCTCTGTGGAGGTCTTCAGCGGCGTTTCGCTCTACAACATCATTCTCGGTGCCCTTCTGATGGTCCTGACCGCCCTCATCACGCTCGGCGGTCTCAAGCGCATCGCCAGCGTGGCGGAAAAGGTCGTTCCCTTTATGGTCGTCCTCTTTGTTCTCGGCAGTCTTGCGATCCTCTGCGTCAATATCGGAAGCGTGCTTCCCGCCCTGCGCGCCATCTTTGTCAACGCCTTCTGCCCCGAGGCCTTCGTCGGCGGCGGCTTCGGTGTTGTGGTCAGCAAGGTCGTGACGCAGGGCTTCAAGCGCGGCGTCTTCTCCAACGAGGCGGGCCTCGGCTCCTCGGTCATGGTCCACTCGAACTCCAACATCAAGGAGCCCGTCAAGCAGGGTATGTGGGGCATCTTTGAGGTGTTTGCCGACACGATGGTCGTCTGCACCATGACCGCTCTCGTCATTCTGACGGCGGGCGGCCTTGACGGCGGTGTCTTCAACGTCCTCACGGGTGAGATCGCCGAGGGGTATAACGACGCCACCCTCGTCGGCGGTGCCTTCAACTCGGTCTTCCCCTGGTTTGGCCTCGGTGAGAAGTTCATCGCCATTGCGATGTTCCTCTTTGCCTTTACTACCGTTCTCGGCTGGTCGCACTACGGCTCGAAGGCGTGGGAATACCTCTTCGGCGCCAAGACCACCTACGTCTTCCGCATCATCCACGTCATTACCGTCATCTTCGGTGCGGTGCTGACGTCCTCGCTCGCCTGGGACATCTCGGACACCTTCAACGGCCTGATGATGATCCCGAACCTTATCGGTGTTCTGGCTCTTTCGCCCCTTGTCGTCAGGATCACAAGAAACTACCTGCGGCGCCGCCGCGGGGAGGACATCGCCCCGATGTACAACGCCGATCCCGCCGTTGAGGCCGCGGAGATCGCCCGTACGCTCGAGGAATAAGAAAAAAGCGCACCTTTGGGTGCGCTTTTCTCTTGACCTTTCTCTCGGTTTGTGATATAACAAAGGCAGATGACACGCATTTCTCACATCGGAAGGAGATCCTTATGGAAACACGTTGGATGTATCATACCTCCGCCACCTTCGGGGAGCTGCGGACGGCCTCGCGCGGCACCTGCCTGATCCCCATGGGGTGCGTGGAAAAGCACGGCCTGCACATGGCCCTCGGCACCGACATCATGATCGCCGAGCGCGTGGCCTATATGGCCTCGCAGCTGGAAACGGTCGCGGTCTTTCCCGATTACATCTTCGGTGACGTGGCCGAGCGGCAAAGCGAGCATACCGAGGGCACCCTCACCCTGCCCATTGAAACGCACTTTCTCCTTTTGGAGCAGCTCTGCGATCAGATCTACCGCAACGGCTTTCGCAAGATCCTCATCTACAATTGCCACGGCGGGAACCAGGCATGGCTTGAGGCCTTTATCCGCAACCTTGACAACAAGGAAAAGAATTACGTCGTTGCCAAGGCCTTTGTGGAGGAGCAGGCGCCGCACGTCATGGCAAGAAGGATACTTGCCGAGGGCAGCGGCGCGATCCCCGAGCTGACGGCAGAGGACGAGGCCCTGCTCCTGCGCTATCATAAGGAGGGGATGACGCTCGGCCACGCCTGCTTCGGTGAGGGCTCCTTCATTATGGGCATCGCCCCCGAGACCATGCGCCTTGACCTGCTCGGCCGTGAGAGCGGCCTCTCCACGGGGGAGAGCGCCCCGTACCGTGAGGTCGGCATCGCCCTCAAGAGCAATGGCTGGAACCTTGATTTCCCCAACGCCTTCTGCGGCCACGATCCCTATGGGATGAACGAGCGCATCGGCGCCGCCGCCCTCCGCATGGAGGCCGAGCGCCTTGCCAAGGCCCTCCGCGTTTTCAAGGAGGACGAAAAGCTCCTCGCTATGCTGGACAAATGAAAAAAAGGCACCCCGCAGGGTGCCTTTTCTTTTGGCGTGCGCCGTCAGGCCGCGACGGCGCGATTTTTCTTGCGCTTTATCAGCTGGACGGTGATGACGGCCGCCATAAGTCCCACACCGATGAGGTCGGCCACAATGCCGAAGTAGAAGACAAAGAAGTGCGCCGCCAGCATCGGAACGCCCATCTGCACAAGGATCGGCGCGCAGGTGGCCGCCATAATGCAGTAGTTGGCCGTCGTAGGCACGCCCATGCCCAGCACGATGCAGCAAAGCATCGTCAGAAAGAGAGCGATGATGAGCTGATTACCCGCCAGCGCCACAATGCTGTTAAAGAGCATATAGGCAAGCCCCGTCACGCTGATAAGGCCGGCAATGATGCCCGCAATGCCGCAGGCCACGGCCACCGTGATCATGCCCTGGGCGCCCGCAGCCAGTGCCTCAAAGATGCGCTTCGGGGTGATGCGGTTTTCCTTGTTGAAAAGACTCACCACGATCGCAACGCCAATGGCAATGACCGCCGCATA
This sequence comes from Clostridia bacterium, assembly GCA_017407375.1. GTDB lineage: Bacteria > Bacillota > Clostridia > Oscillospirales > CAG-272 > UBA1740. The sequence goes on along the minus strand of JAFQWT010000107.1, from coordinate 6,267 downwards.
GGCGATCGAGCGCGTGCTGGTGCCCACAAGGACGATAAGGACGATAAGGGGCAGGAGCAGGTAGCCCTTCTTGAGTAGCGGGAGCGCGCGGGGCAGCTCCTCGCGGCTCATACCGCGCAGGCCTTCCTTCTTCGCCTCCAGGTGAACGGTGATGAACACGCCCGCAAAGTAGAGGACCGCGGGAAGGATGGCGCGAAGGACGATGCTTGAGTAGGGGGCACCCACCGTCTCGGCCATCAGGAAAGCGGCCGCCCCCATGATGGGAGGCATGATCTGCCCGCCTCGCCATGGCCGGCGGACCCCGCGCAGGAGGATACACGCTGACGCGTGATGAGATACAAGGGCGGCACGCCGCCCTTGATGATAGGCACCGCACTTCGCGCGGCGATGGTATGCCAGGCCTGCGGCTTGGATAAAAAAAGAGAACTTTTGATGGACAAAAGTTCTCTTTTTGTTGGTTGCGGGTGGGAGCCCGTTGCCCTGCCGCCGTTGTGTCACCGGCTGTCGCCTGTGCTTGCTCGGCTCTGCATACTCACACTTGGGGCGCCACGGTAATGAGAAAAAGAAAATTCTTAAACGTCCTGCGTAATCTTTTTTAGCATGGCAAGCCGTTCTTCCACAAATTTGGGGATCAGCTTAAAGGGCTCACCGCCCTCAAAACCGATTTCTCCATACATGGCGGCCACAGCCGCCTCCTGAAGCTCCGGAAGGTGGTTATAAATATTGATATACGCCGGGAACGCGGAATAGAAATCATAATATACAAAGGGTGAGCCAAGACCGATACCCACAGATTTTTCCGCACCGTATCGTAAAGCGTTTTGGAACGTACTGACCTCATCACCATAGAAGCTGCTCAGGCCTCGGGGAGCCCAGCGCATTAAGTAACCTGCATAAACAATAAGGTCATAGTTTTCGGCAATCTCCTTAAGCTCTGCCTCGGAAGCATAGCCGTTTAAAAGGCCCCTGCGGAAGAACACCTCGGCTCCCCGCGCCTCGAATGCCTTGATCATGGTCGGCATATTGTCTAACGCCTTCTTTTGGCCTTCCTTATCGTGTCCCGAATAAATAATGCAGACCTTCTTGATCTTTTCGGGATCCAAGGGGAAGATCTTATTCTTATCACATACCAGAGAGATGGCCTTTTTGGCGGCTCTCCGATTGAAATCTGCCATGGCGGCATTGATCTCGTCTAAGTTGCCGGGAGCCAGGTCGTAATCATCACGGAAAAGACCGATCTTCTCCTTCAGATCAAGCACTCTTTGGCAGGCATCATCGATACGGGACATCGGGATCTCTCCCCGCAAAACGGCGGCTTCAATGTAATCAAAATAGCAATCCTTCACACCCAGGATAACGTCGTTACCTGCCTTAAGGGACTCCACGTAGATTCTTTCCAAATTATCTCCACAATAGGTAGAGACGCTACGCATCCAAACGTCATCGGTAATGACCACACCCCCGAATCCCATCTCGCCCTTAAGAAGCTCCGTAATTACCTTATAGGAGAGAGAGGAGGGGACGTATCTGCCGTTTTTTGAGGTGTTATCATAAAAGGGAAAGGATTGATGCCCCATCATGATGGTGTCAACACCGGCATCGATCATTCCCTGAAACACTCTGCCCTGATCCTTTTTCCATTCCTCATAGGTAAAAAGCATACTGGCTTCAGAGAAATGAGAATCCCGATATTCCATATCGTCTTTACCCGGAAAATGCTTTGCCGTAGAAGCAACACCCACATCGGCAAAGCCCTTCATGGCGGCAACACTCATAGAAAGAAGCTTATCGGGATCATCGGTATAAATACGACCGAGAGAACCCGAGGAATAGCGGGAGGGAAGGTCCACGATCAAAGACCATGCCCAGTTGATTCCATAATGTCTCACCATTCTGCCACGCAGCACACCGGTTTCATAAGCCAGCTCCTCCGAGCCGGTGGCTCCCACCGAAACGTGGTCAAGGACGTAACCGTATTCCTTAGGTCCGATCGTAGACGCGCAGTCGGCGGCCACAATTAGAGGTACCTTCAAGCGCTTATTGATCTGCTTTACAGACTCTAACCACACGTTTCTTTTGTTGTCATTCGGATAAACACCGTCAATATTAATGCCAAATTGCAGATCGCCGCTTCCCCAAATGGCACCGTAAGGATAATTTTCCAGATCCCTAAAGCCCGGTTGATCGGAATGAGCCAGTGCAGTTTGACCGATTTTTTCTCTCAATGTAAGTTCACTAAGTAATGGCTTTTTCATTTTTCATCTCCTCTTCCTCTGCTTCTCGCCAGCAGCAGCTTTTCCGTTGATATCCGGACAACATCGTTTAATTCCGTACCGATATTGTTTGTACAGTATACCTTCCTAAAACGTATGACTTACATCGCCTATAGTATATCACGCAAAAGCTGGATTTGCAATAAAATATCCCAAAAACAAAAAAATTACGTCTTGGCACTGTGCGTGTGCTTGTCCCCCTACAAGTCGGCTCGCTACGCTCGTCGGCATAACCCGAAGACCGCAAGGGTGCGCTTTTGTTAGTTGTGTTATCTTGACGAAATGGATGCCATAGCGTAGTGATCAATAGAGCTTTGTGAATTTGGAATCCTTACCTATTCCGAGCTTATCGAGTGCATTTTTTTGCTCTCGGCTATGCTCTTGTCAAGTCTGTCGAAATAGTTATTCCCTTCCGAATCAATATCTACGATGAAGGGACCGAGCTCGTTGATCTTGAAAAACCACGCCGCTTCAATGCTTCCAAGCTCATCGAAAAGATAAACGTCCTCCACCGTAATAGAGTCTATCCAAAGATTAGGGCTTACCGAACGTGGGGAAACGTGAACACAGCCCCTCTCTTTCATCGCCGCCGTTACAATGACCTCACCGACCGCTTCTGCACCGAGGAAGAAAAGCATAAGCGGCTCACCGAAAATCGTAAGCGAATGGTAGCGGAGTCCATCGCCATCGGCGGTATGCTCTCCGAGCTCGCAGAACTTGAAGCACCGCCCATTGAATTTGATGAAAAACTGTGGCACGCCGTGGTCGACCGTGTAACCGTCTACAACGATGACCGCTTGGTGTATTCACCGAAGGACGGTAGCGAGATAACGGTTATGCTTTGAAAATAAAAAACCGCTCGTTTCCGAGCGGGGTGATTTTAGCCAAACATCTTCAACAAAGAGAATACCTTACGTAGATATTTCGCTACTTCGGTGACTCGCTTTATTGTCTGCTGAGCCTTGGGACTTACCACCAATCGACCTGACTAACACATCCAGCACAAAGGCTAAAGAATGATGCAGGCGGCGGTAAGCCCAATGTAAATCCCTGTAATCAGCGGCATCTTCGTTACCTCCTAACCCAAATACTCAAGGGAACTCCCTTGGCACTGTAATTATACCATATTACAAATACAAAAACAAGGCAAATAATGTTAATATTATCTGCCTTGTTCTTAATTTAAAATATCACTAGCATTAGATTAATTTTCTTGATAGCAACTTTGACAAAAACCATCTATTGTGCTTTCATGAGGATACTTCCGACCACATGACGGGCATACAGTTCCGTGTTCATCATCTACCATGCATTTGTCGCATAACGGGTTGTCTTGATAGTCAAAGAAAGAAGCTGTCATACCTATGATGTTTCCACATTGAGAACAGTATACCAAATCCGGCTCTTCCAATTGCGATGTGGATATTTCATCAAAGTCCACCATCGACTCATCGCTCAAGTCCAAATAGTTGTATTTTCGATCGGATATGATGTTTTTGAATACAAAAGATTCACCGTTGTTTACTATTTCACATACAACGATCAAATCTTCGGAACCAACATGATGCTCATTCCATGTAACATACTCTTCGAAAAGATATCGTCCTTCTTCTTTATCATAATACGATTGATCCTCGTCTCTATGTGTTATTTCAACCGTTATATTGTATTCTACATTGACGTGTAGTAGGAGTTGATTAGGTTCTTTTCCTCGCTCAACATACATCAAGTCAAAATCGACATCCCAAAACTCTCTATCATCACATTGCCATTCGCCATAATCACTACGGTCAATATCTAAATCCTCAAGATACGAGAAAATTTCTTCCTCAAAGAAACCATCTTGTACAAGCGTAATATAGTATCCATTTAATTCGGTTTGTTCTTGTAAATGTTTGAAAAATTCGCTTATGTATTTGAAGCAGATAAAATCTTCTTGTCCCTCAAATGCTTTGCGAAAACCATCATCATCAGAAACAACACAAATGCTTTCTTTACTACTGCGTTGGTAGTTACGAATAGCATTAATCATAATTGCATCTTTGAACTCATAAGGTTTCTGGTCCTCAAAAGGAGGGCTTTTTTGAAAATAATCCTCCATCAATTGCTCTGCATCCAACGGGTTAAGAGAAATACACTCTACTCCTGGCAATGCCAACAAACTACGAAGTTTGTTTTTTCTCTCCTCTATAACCGCACTCGCTGATATTTCGGCAATAGAGAGCTGTTCAGCTATTTTGAAAGTCTCCAGATTTTTTCTTATGGCTCGGTTATATGCAACAATTTCTTTTTCAATGTCTTCCTCCATGCGCCGAAAGACTTCTCCTAAAGTTGCACTAGTATATAATAATTTTATCGCACCTTCGGTTATGTATGTTTTTAATGTTTCGAATTTGCCCTTATCAAAAACAAATTTTGCGCCATAGTAAACGTTGGTATCTAAATATAATATCATTCTGTCGCCTATCTCACAATAGTATTCTGAAAAAAGTTAGTCTTTATCCCATCTTGCAGCATCTGTCCATCTAAAATGTGGATCGAGATTCGGTGGATGTTTCGCAAACCACTCTGCTGCCCCTCGTTCCCCAAGCTCGTGGCTTATCTGCTCCATTGGATATGCTTTGATTCCTGTTTTAAAAAAGTCCAATCTCAATTTTTCATAGGCTTTTTCAAGTTCCTCTTTGGGAGCATTTTTAAGCCAATCGGCAAAGGGAATTTTCTTATCTTTGCAAAGAACAAAGGATATACCGGTTCCTACAACTATAAAGGCAATGCTGCCGCCTATCAAAACATACTTTTTGTTTTTGTCAAACCAGCATTTAACTTTTTCTCTAAAATGCATACGGTACCTCCTATATAACTTGAGACTATAATAATTATACCATATTCTCTAAAACGAAACAACTTCTTTTTGTAAATTTATTCCTTGAACGATTGAACCCTTGAACGATACAAAATCCGTCACTTCAATCCATACGGGCAGAGGATGGCGGATTTATCGTTTTAATAAGAAAAAATGCCCTCAAAACCGCCGAATTGAGCGGTAAAAGGGCAAAAACAAGGCATTTTCCGTATATAAAGCAAAATTCCATAGCCGAAATTGTATCGACTATGGAATCTTTTTTGGTTGCGGGGGTGGGATCCCGTTGCCCTCCCCAGGACGCTCGTTCCTCGCTATTCCGTCGCTTTGCTCCTTACGCATGGTCGTTCTTTGTCGCAATCATAGATTGCTTCGCGAACTCCCTGCTTTGTGGGGTATCGCGGCGCGAAAACACCACACCGTGGTGTTTTCACTTGCCTTGCCCTTCCGAAAATATGGTCGCGGCGCATAGGAGCACAGCTCCGTCCTTCCGCTTCCTATTTTCGTGACTCCTCGCGCGAAAAAGCCCCACCGGGGCTTTTTCGGCTTCGTCCCCCACTCCCTCCAGGTTATCGCTACGCGCCCGTCCTGCCGCATAGTCAATGCGCGTCGGGGCATAGCCCTCTCCTTCATTTCCTTGCGCCGAGGACTTCACTTCGCCAAAAACGCCACCCCGTGGCGTTTTCGCCTCGTTCACCCAACGAGCTACGCTCGTCGGCATAACCCGTAGGACATAAGCACAAGTCGCGCTCCACAGTCAAAACGAAAAAGCAGTCCACAAGGGACTGCTTTTCCATTTTGGTTGCGGGGGTGGGATTTGAACCTCACGACCTCCGGGTTATGAGCCCGACGAGCTACCAAGCTGCTCCACCCCGCGATATGGTGCCGGAAGCCGGGATCGAACCGGTACGAGATTGCTCTCACGGGATTTTAAGTCCCGGGCGTCTGCCAATTCCGCCATTCCGGCATAGGGTTCCGACCTCTGGTGCTTGATTATTATAACACGGTTCTTCGGCTTTGTCAACCCTTTTTACGGAACTTTTTGCCTTTTGGCGCCCGACAACACTATTGTATTGACTTTTCCTCGCTTTTATGCTATACTTATCAAGGATTTTTTGTACCGGTCGGGGTCCT
>JAFQWT010000106.1 GCA_017407375.1 Clostridia bacterium | reverse complement strand
CTCCTGCGACGATACCTTCCTGGTTTCCTCCTACATTGACTGGGATCCCTACTACCAGCTGATCATCAACTCGACGATCGCGGGTATCCGTATCCCCGAGGAGTACTGCGGCGGCTTTGCCGAGGGCTCTGTCAAGCTGACCGCCCTCAACGAGAAGGCGGGCGTGGTTCCCACGGGTGCCGCGGAGATGGTCGAGGGTGCTATCAACGCTCTCAAGAGCGGTGAGTTCGACGTCTTTGACACCGACAGCTTCACCGTGAACGGCCAGAAGGTCACCACCTACCTTGCCAACGTGAATGACGATGCGGCCTTCACCGGCGACACCGAGGTCATCATTGACGGTGCGTTTGCCGAGTCCGAGTTCCGTGCGGCTCCTTACTTCGATCTGATCATCGACGGTATCATCGTACCGCAGTCGTAATTCTCTTATGACAGGAGGCGGGGCGTTTCGCTCCGCCTCTCTTGTCTTTCCTTGCGATCTAAATCTTTGGAGGTACAGGCGTTGAATACCCTACCTGCGATCGAGCTTTGCGGCGTTACCAAGACCTTTGGCAGCGTCATTGCCAACAAGGACGTGAACCTTGACGTCCGCCACGGGGAGATCCTTGCCATTCTCGGTGAGAACGGAAGCGGCAAGACCACCCTTATGAACATGATCTCGGGCATCTATTACCCTGACGAGGGTAAGATCTTTATCGATGGCGAGGAGGTCGTCATCAAATCCCCGAAGGATGCCTTTGCCCACGGCATCGGTATGATCCACCAGCACTTCAAGCTGGTCGATCTCTTTACTGCAACCGAGAATATAATCCTTGGCATCAAGGACGAGAAATATAATCTGAAGCAGGCGGCCGAGAGCGTGAAGGCGCTTTGCGACCGCTATGGCTTTGAGCTGGACCCCAAAAAGAAGATCTACGAGATGGCGGTCTCGGAAAAGCAGACGGTGGAGATCATCAAGGTCCTCTACCGCGGCGCCGAGATCCTCATCCTTGATGAGCCGACCGCCGTTCTTACCCCCCAGGAGACGCGCAAGCTCTTTGACGTCCTCCGCAAGATGCGGGATGACGGGAAGTCCATCATCATCATCACCCACAAGCTCCACGAGGTGCTGGCGATCTCCGACCGTGTGGCCATTCTCCGTAAGGGAGAGCACGTGGCCACCGTGGACACCGCCACCACCAGCGAGGCGGAGCTTACCGAGCTGATGGTCGGTAAGAAGGTCTCGCTGAACATCGACCGCACCGAGCCGAGGGATGCCACGCCCCGCCTGTTTGTCGAGGGGCTGAACTGTCTCGGCCATGACGGGGTCAAGGTGCTGGATAACGTCAGCTTTACCGCCCTTGGCGGTGAGATCCTCGGTATCGCGGGCATCGCGGGCTCGGGCCAGCGGGAGCTGCTTGAGGCCATTGCGGGCCTTCAGCATATCGAAAGCGGTACCATCACCTACCGCAGCCCCGAGGACGGTGAGGACACCGACCTCAGAGACAAGACCCCCCTGGAGATCCGTGAGCTGGGCGTGCGCCTTTCCTTCGTTCCCGAGGACCGCCTTGGCATGGGCCTTGTCGGGGACATGGACATCGTGGACAACATGATGCTGAGGAGCTATTCCTACGGCAAATCCTTCTTCCTCGACCGTGATCCCCCGAAGCACCTGGCGGAGGACATCATCGCTCACCTGGAGGTGGTCACTCCCTCGGCCGCTACGCCCGTTCGCCGTCTTTCGGGCGGTAACGTGCAAAAGGTGCTCGTCGGGCGTGAGATCTCGTCGGCACCGACCGTCCTGATGGCGGCGTACCCTGTGCGCGGCCTGGACATCAACTCGTCCTACCTCATTTACAACCTTCTGAACGCGCAGAAGGAAAAGGGCGTTGCCGTCATCTTTGTCGGTGAGGACCTTGACGTTTTGCTTGAGCTTTGCGACCGCATCCTGGTCATCGGCTCGGGCCGCGTCACGGGTATTGTGGACGCGCGCACCTCCACCAAGGAGGAGATCGGACTTTTGATGACGAAGGGAGGCAGCGACGATGGCGAATAAGAGTGCAACCGCTGAGAAAAAGCAGCGTGAGCCGCTGTTTCACATTGTAAAGCGGGACGGGCTCCGTCCCTGGGAGCCGTACGCGATCCGCGCGGTGGCGATCCTCCTCGCGCTTATCGTCTCCTCGCTCCTTACCCTGATCCTGACGGGGAAAAACCCCTTCCTTCTGTTTTCTGCGATGTTTGAGGGGTCCTTTGGCTCCTTCCGCCGCTTCCTCTCCATGCTCTCCGACCTTGCGATCCTGCTCTGCATCTCGCTGGCGGTCACCCCCGCCTTTAAGATGCGCTTCTGGAACATCGGTGCGGAGGGGCAGGTGCTGGCGGGCGGCCTGGCTACGGCGGCCTGCATGATCCTGATGAAGGGCTGGCCGATCGCCGTGATGATCCCCCTGATGCTCATTGTTGCCGTTGTGGCGGGCGCCCTGTGGGCGATCCTCCCTGCGGTGTGCAAGGCCTTCTGGGGAACCAACGAGACCCTCTTTACCCTGATGATGAACTACGTGGCCATTCAGCTGGTGCGTTACTTTGTCACGGTGTGGGAGAACCCGAAGGGCTCGGGCCATATCGGCGTTATCCGCAACGGTCAGCTCCCCGCCATTGCGGGGTATTCCGAGATCATTCCGATCCTTGTCGTTGCCACGGCGGTCGCCCTGATGTACGTCTACCTCAAGTACAGCAAGCACGGCTATGAGATCGAGGTCGTCGGTCAGAGTGAGAACACCGCGCGCTACATTGGCATCAACGTCAAGCACGTTATCATCCGTACGATGCTCGTCTCGGGTGCCATCTGCGGCCTTGCGGGCTTCCTCCTTGTGTCGGGCACCGACCATACGATCAGCCCCGATACCGCGGGCGGTGACGGCTTTACCGCCATTATGGTCTCCTGGCTTGCCAAGTTCAACCCGCTCTACATGGCGCTGACGGCCTTCCTTATCGTCTTCCTCTCGCGCGGCGGCGGTGAGATCGCCACCACCATGCGCCTCAACTCCTCCTTCCCCGAGATCCTGACGGGTATCATCCTCTTCTTCATCATCGGGTGTGAGTTCTTTATTCATTATTCGGTCCGTCTCCGCCACAAAAAGGCGGCGCCCGCGGAGGTCGCGGCCGATGCGGACAGTGAGGAAAAGGAGGATCGGGAATGAGCTTTCTTGCCAACTTTATTCAAAGAGCCATGGTGCAGGGCATTCCTCTGCTCTTCGGCTCCACGGGTGAGATCCTGACCGAAAAGTCGGGCAACCTCAACCTCGGTATCCCCGGCATCATGTACGTCGGCGGTATTTCGGGCGTTATGGGCGCGTTCTACTATGAGCAGTCGCTCTCCTCGCCCGAGGCGATGAGTGGCTTTCTTGCCATCCTCATCCCCCTGCTCTCGGCGCTGCTCGGCGCGGGACTTGTGTCGCTCATCTACGCCTTTTTGACCATCACCCTGCGCGCCAACCAGAACGTGACGGGTCTTGCCATCACCACCTTCGGCGTTGGCTTTGGTAACTTCTTCGGCGGGTCGCTTGCCAAGCTGGCCGGAAGCGAAACGGCCTCGCTCTCGGTCGTTGAGACCAGCCGCTACTTTAAGGCGAGCATCGTGGGGAGCGACAGCGGCTTCTTCGGCCAAGTGTTCCTCTCCTACGGCTTCCTTGCCTACGTTGCCATTCTCATCGCCGTTGTCGTCACCGTGCTTCTCCGGCGTACGCGCCTCGGCCTGCATCTGCGCGCCGTGGGTGAAAATCCCGCCACCGCCGATGCCGCGGGCATCAACGTGGGGGCTTACAAGTACGGGGCCACCGTCCTTGGCGGTGCCGTTGCGGGGCTTGGCGGTCTTTACTACGTCATGGACTACATGGGCGGCATCTGGTCGAACAACGGCTTCGGTGACCGCGGGTGGCTGGCCATCGCGCTTGTCATCTTTGCCCTTTGGAACCCCTCGTACGGGATCCTCGGCTCCTTCATCTTCGGCGGTCTTTACATCCTCCCCGTGATCATCCCCGGCCTTTCGCGCAGTATGGTCGAGTTCTTTGCCACCTTCCCCTACCTTGTCACCATTGCCGTTCTGGTGGTGACCAGCATGCGGAAAAAGCGCGAGACTCAGCCCCCTGCATCGCTCGGTCTTTCCTATTTCCGGGAAGAGCGCTGAAAAGAAAAAGCACCCACAGGGTGCTTTTTTCTTTTCTCCCTTGCAAAAGGGGGGCTTCTGTGTTATAATAACATGAACAAGTATGCCAAAAGGAGGAAAGCGGTATGGTAGAGATCACCGCGGTGGAGCCGCGCTCACGGGCGGCAAGGTGCGGCATTCGCGCAGGGGACGTGCTTCTCGCCATTGGGGAGAACGAGATATCGGACGTGCTCGATTACCGCTTTTACCTTGCGGAGGAGAGGGTCACCCTCACGCTGCGCCGCGGGGGAAAGACCTTCCGCAAAAAGATCAAAAAGGAGCGCTATGACGACATCGGCCTCCTCTTTGAGACGGCGCTGATGGACAAAAAGCAGTCCTGCCGCAACAAGTGCATCTTCTGCTTCATCGACCAGCTGCCAAAGGGCATGCGCGAGAGCTTGTACTTCAAGGATGACGATGCGCGCCTTTCCTTTCTTCACGGCAATTACCTAACGCTCACCAACCTCACGGATGCTGACGTTGACCGCATCATCAAGATGCACATCTCGCCCATCAACGTCTCGGTGCACACAACAAATCCCGAGCTCCGCGTCCGTATGATGGCCAACAAGCGCGCCGGGGAGGTGCTCACGTACCTTGACCGCCTGGCTGCGGCGGGCATCACGCTCCGCGCCCAGATCGTCCTTTGCCGCGGTATCAATGACGGGGAGGAGCTTTTGCGCTCCATGCGCGACCTTCCGCGTCTCTATCCCGCCCTTGACAGCGTGTCGGTGGTGCCGGCGGGCCTCACCGCCCACCGCGAGGGGCTTTACCCCCTCACGGCCTATACCGCCGCCGAGGCCGCCGCGGTCATCCGTGCGGTGGAGTCCTTTGCCGAGGCGCACCTGGCCGCCCACGGCTCCCGCCTTGTTTACGCCGCGGACGAGCTGTACCTCCGGGCGGGCCTTCCGCTCCCTGCGGAGGAGGCCTACGAGGGCTATCCGCAGATCGAAAACGGCGTGGGCATGCTGCGCTCCTTTTACGAGGAGGCCGCCTCGGAGCTTACCGCGCCCGCCCCGCAGGAGGGTGGCAAGCCCCGCACGCTTTCGATCGCCACGGGGGTCGCCTCCGCGCCGATGATCGAGAAGATCGCGCGGGAAGTGGCGGAAAAACACCCGCATTTGTCAATTCATGTTTACACTGTGAAAAATCATTGGTTTGGAGAGAGCATCACGGTCTCGGGCCTTCTCACGGGTCACGACATCGCCGAGCAGTTAGCGGGACGCGAGCTTGGCGAGCTGCTCCTCCTGCCGCGCAACACCCTGCGTGCCGACGGGGATCTTTTCCTTTGCGGAATGACCCCAAGTGAGCTTTCCGAGCGGCTTGGCACAGGGATACGGTTTATCGGAGAGGACGGCGCTGAGCTTGTCGAGGCGCTCCTTTCCGACGATAAGGAGGGATAACTATGGCAAAGCCGACCGTGGCCGTTGTGGGACGGCCCAACGTGGGGAAGAGCACCCTGTTCAATAAGCTCATCGGAGAACGCCGCTCCATCGTCGAGGACACCCCCGGTGTCACGCGTGACCGCATCTACGGCGATGCCGAGTGGAACGGCCGCCCCTTTCTCCTTGTGGATACGGGGGGCATCGAGCCGAAGACCGACGACGTGATCCTTGCTAAGATGCGTATGCAGGCCGAGGTGGCCATCGCCACGGCTGACGTCATCGTCTTTCTTTGTGACGTGCACGCCGGCCTCACCGCCGATGACCGCGACATCGCCGTGATGCTGAAAAAATCGGGCAAGCCGATCGTTGTGGCGGTCAACAAGATCGACCGCGTGGGCGATCTGCCCTACGAGTATTACGAGTTTTACGAGCTGGGCTTTGAGCGCGACCCCATCGCCCTTTCCTCGATCCACGGCACGGGCACGGGCGACCTGCTTGACGAGATCGTGGCCGCCCTGCCGCCCGAGGACGGGGGGAGCGTGGAGGACGGGAGCGTGGCGGTCGCCGTGATCGGCAAGCCGAACGCGGGAAAGTCCTCACTCATCAACCGCCTTCTGGGGGAGGAGCGCCAGATCGTCTCCTCGATCCCCGGCACCACGCGGGATGCGGTGGATACCGAGCTTGAGAACGCGCTCGGCCGCTTCACCTTCATCGATACCGCGGGCATCCGCCGCCAGAGCAAGGTCGAGGACCGCATTGAAAAGTTCTCGGTCCTGCGCGCCAAAATGGCGGTCGAGCGTGCCGACGTCTGCCTCCTCGTGATCGACGCCGCCGAGGGCATTACCGAGCAGGACGAGATGATCGCGGGTATCGCGCATGAGGCGGGCAAGGCCACCGTCATCGTGGTCAACAAGTGGGACCTCATTGAGAAGGATAACTCCACCGTCAATGAGTTCAACCAAAAGATCCGCACCGCCCTCTCCTATATGCCCTACGCCCCCATCTATTACGTTTCCGCCCTCACGGGCCAGCGCACCCAACTGCTCTTTGAGAAGATCCTTGAGGTATATGCCGAGGCGCACAAGCGCGTGACCACGGGTATGCTCAACGACCTTCTGAACGATGCTATCACGCGCGTCCAGCCCCCCTCGGACAAGGGCAAGCACCTGAAGATCTACTATATGACCGAGGTCTCGGTGGCGCCGCCCACCTTTGTCATCTTCTGCAACAGCGCGGCGCTCTTCCATTTTTCCTATCAGCGCTATCTTGAGAACTGCCTCAGGACGGCGTTCGGCTTTCACGGCACGCCCATCCGCCTGGTCATCCGCCAGCGCGGGGACGATATGCCCGATAAGGTGTAAGTATGTTTATTGATTCGATTACCGTTCACTTAAAGGCGGGGGACGGCGGCAACGGCGCCGTGGCCTTCCACCGTGAGAAGTACGTGTCGGCGGGCGGGCCCGACGGCGGTGACGGCGGCAACGGCGGGGACATCGTCTTCCGCGTGGACCCCGGCTCCAATACCCTTCTCGCCTTCCGCTACAAGCGCAAATTCGTGGCCGAGTCGGGTGAGAACGGCAAGGGCGGCAAGCTCCACGGCAAAAGCGGGGCGCCCCTTATCGTCCTCGTTCCCCCCGGCACGCTCATCAAGGAGCCCGACACGGGGCGCATCCTTCACGATATGTCCTATGAGGGCGACTTTACCGTCTGCCGCGGCGGCCGCGGTGGCTGGGGCAACCGCCACTTTGCCACCCCCACCCGCCAGATCCCGCGCTTTGCCAAAAGCGGCACCCGCGGGGAGGAGCGCGACGTCCTTCTGGAGCTGAAGATGCTGGCGGACGTTGGCCTTGTGGGCTTCCCGAACGCGGGCAAGTCCTCGATCCTCTCGCGCATCTCGGCCGCCAAGCCCAAGATCGCGAACTACCCCTTTACCACCCTCTCCCCGAACCTTGGCGTGGTTTCCGCGGGGGGTGAGGGGCGCGGCTTTGTCGCCGCGGACATCCCCGGCCTCATTGAGGGCGCGGCGGACGGGCTTGGCCTTGGCCACGCCTTCCTCCGTCACGTGGACCGCTGCCGCCTCCTCCTTCACGTGGTGGACGTGGCAGGGACCGACGGGCGCGACCCCACCGAGGACCTTGACGCCATCGATGCCGAGCTTTTGCGGTACAGCCCCGAGCTTGCCGCGCGCCCGCAGATCGTGGTGGCCAATAAGTGCGATTCCTTCCTTGAGGAGGAGCACGTGCGCCGCTTTGAGGCGCGCGTCCGTGAGCTTGGCCGCCCGCTCGTCTATACCAGCACCGTCACGGGGGAGGGACTCTCCGAGCTTGTCCGTCTGACCGCCGAGACGCTTTCGACCCTCCCTGAGATCACGGTGTACGCCGATGAGGTCACGCCCGAGGAACGCCTGACGCGCGGCGCGGGTGAGCGCACCACCACCGTCCGCCGTGAGAACCACACCTTCTTTGTGGAGGGTGAGTGGCTCCGTAACCTGCTTGGCCAGGTCAACTTTGAGGACCGCGAGTCGATCGCCTTCTTCCAGCGCATCCTTCAGAAGGAGGGGGTCATTGACCTTCTCCGTGAAAAGGGGATCGAGGAGGAGGACCTTGTCAATATCTACGATTTTGAGTTTGAATTCCTGAACTGACAAATAAAGAGCCACACCGTGGCTCTTTTTTTCTTTTTTCGCAAATTCACGTGTTCTTTTTACAATAAAATCTGGTAAAAAAGAAAAAACTATTGCAAATTGCGACGGTCTTATGTATAATAAACGCAAAGAGAAAAAGCCCCGAAGGGCTTTTTCTCAAAGGGTGAAGGTCTTGACGGCCTCCTCCTTGCCGGAGGCAAGCGAGCGGTCGATCGCGTTCAGGATAAACACG
>JAFQWT010000105.1 GCA_017407375.1 Clostridia bacterium | reverse complement strand
TACGCGACGCCAAACGATGCCGTGGCGCTGGACCCCGAGTACGAATACTTTGAGGACGAGAACCTGTATCCCGACCTCGAGGGCTACAACACCTACTACTTCCGCAACCTGCCGAGCGAGGCGCTGGAATACTCCAACTCGCTGTGGGAGGACCTGAAGATCGGCGGGGGTGGCGACCTTGGCATCTACATCGGTGCCGGTGCCATACTCCTCTCGATCGCGGGGACGGTGCTTTTCCTTTACGTAAGACGGAAAAAGCGCGCAAAATACTATTAAGGATACCGGAGGTGAGCGCATGAAGCCGCTGAGATGGGGCATTGTCGGCCCCGGGAACATTGCCCACCGCTTTGCGCGGGATATCCGCCACGTTCCCGAGTGTGAGATCACGGCGGTGGCATCGCGCGACCGTACGCGCGGTGCGGCCTTTGCCGAGGAATTCTCGATCCCGCACGTTTTTGAGAGCTACGAGGCCATGGCGAAGTCGCCCCTCATCGATGCGGCGTACATCGCCACGCCCCACCCCTTCCACAGGGCGGCGGCCGAGCTGTTCCTGCGTGAGGGAAAGGCCGTGCTTTGCGAAAAGCCGATGTGCGTGAACGCGCGCGAGGCCGAGGAGCTGATCGCCGTGGCCAAGGAGCACGGGGCCTTCCTGATGGAGGCCATGTGGATGCGCTTTCTCCCCGCGGTGACCGAGGCGGTGGAAAGAGCCAAGGCGGGCGTCATCGGTAAGGTGCGCGGGCTTTCCGCCGACTTCTGCTATTCTCTGCGCCCCGAGAGCGAGCCGAAGATCTTCACTCCCGCTATGGCGGGGGGCGGACTTCTTGACGTGGGGGTGTACCCCCTCCACCTGGCCGCCATGCTCTTTGGCACCGAGCCGACGTCGCTCGATGCCCGCTCCACGCTCCGCGAGGGGGTGGACATCCATACGGCCATCACCCTCACCTACGAGGGCGGCGCGATCGCCACGCTCTCCTCGGGCACGATGGTGAAAAAGCCCGAAAACGCCTACATTTACGGCGAGGATGGGTACATTACCCTGCCCTGCTTTTATAGCGCCCGGGAATATACCGTAACGCGGCGGGACGGCAGCGAGGAGAGGATCTCCCTTCCCTTTGACGGTGGCTTTTGCGGTGAGATCCGTGAGGCCCAGCGCTGTATCACCGAGGGAAGGGCCGAGAGCGAGCTTCACCCGCTTTCCACGACGGTGGCGGTCCTGCGCCAGATGGATGCCGTCCGAAAAAGCATCGGTGTTTCTTATCCCTTTGACAAAAAAAGCGCCACGTGAAGGAAAAGTTTTGGAAAAAGTCTTGACAACGGGCGGCGCATATCGTATAATAAACAAGTATGAATACGCGAGGACAAGTCCCGCTTATATAACTAAGTTATATAACACAAACCTGTACCCAGAGAGAAGGAGGTGCCGCCATGAAGAGAACCTACCAGCCCAAGAAGAGACAGAGAAAAGTTGAGCACGGTTTCAGAAAGAGAATGGCAACCGCTAACGGCAGAAAAGTTCTGAAGAGAAGACGCGCAAAAGGCAGAGCTCAGCTTACCTATTGATCATTGTCGACAAAAACTCCGATAAGCCCTTGCCTTTATCGGAGTTTTTGTTTATCAAGGAGGGATTTTTTGAAATTCTCCGCGATTACCGAAAATCATTTGTATTCCAAAGCGTATTCAAAGGGTAAGCGCTACGTGACCGAGCGCCTTGCCGTCTATATCCTGCCCGATTATGCCGCATCGCGCCTTGCCAAGGCGCACCCCGAGAAAAAGCGGGTGAACCGCATTGGGCTTACGGTCTCAAAAAAGCTTGGTGGCGCCGTTCTGCGCAACCGCACCAAGCGCATCCTACGGGAGGGGCTGCGCGCCGCGATGGCCGCACGTCCCATGAAAACGGGCTTTCTTATCGTGGTGGCGGCGCGTACCGCGGCCGTGACCTCATCCTCGCCCGTGATCGCACGCGACCTTACGCGTGCCCTACAGAAGCTGGAGCTGTACGCATGAAGCACGTTGCTGTTTTTCTCGTACGTCTCTACCAGAAGATCATCTCCCCCATAAAACCGCCCTGCTGCAGGTTCACTCCGACCTGCTCTGCCTATGCTATCGAAGCATTTCAAAAACGTGGCTTTTTTGTGGGCCTTTTCCTCACGGTGTGGCGCCTTTTGCGCTGCAACCCCTTTTGTCGGGGAGGGTATGACCCCGTTCCCCTGCGAGGGATCCGCCCCTTCAGCAGAACGATGGAGGACGATGAGCAACCAACCGATACGGAGGACTAACCATGGATTTTATTTATCAAGGACTTGGCTACGTCATACGCTTTTGCTATTACACGATCGGCTTTGAGAGCTACGCGCTGGCCCTTTTCTGGTTTGCGCTGATCGTTAAGCTCCTGCTCTTGCCCTTTGGCATCAAGCAGCAGAAGAACCAGATCAAAATGGCAAAGCTCCGCCCGAAGATGTACGCCATTGAAAAGAAGTACGCGGGCCGTACCGACCAGGTCACGCTGCGCAAAAAGCAGCAGGAGATCATGGAGATGCAGCAGAAGGAGGGCTATTCTCCCTTTGCCGGCTGTCTCCCGATGCTGGTCCAGCTCCCCCTGATCCTCATTCTTTACCGCATCATTCAGCGCCCCCTCTCCTACATCTGCATGCTGGGGGAGGATGCCGTCAAGTCGCTCGGTGCGGCCGTTGGCATTGAGGGCAAGGAGCAGGAGATCCAGATCCTCAGCAAGATCCTGCACGACGGTGGCAGCTACCCCGAGCTTGAGGGCATCACCCTGCCGAACCTTAACCTTTTCGGCGTGATCGACCTCTCCTCGAAGCCCGAGTTCTGGACCTGGGCGCTCTTTATCCCCCTCTTCGTGTTCCTCTCGCAGTTCTTCACGATGAAGCTCTCGCGCTGGCTCAACCCCGCCATGGCGCAGGCACAGGGCGGACAGGACGCGCAGCTGTCCCTGAAGATCATGGACTTTGCAATGCCCGCCATGACGCTCTTCTTCGCCTTCTCGCTTCCCTCGGCGCTTGGTCTTTACTGGATCTATCAGTCGCTTCTCTCGATCGTACAGATGCTGCTGCTTGCCAAGTTTATGCCCCTGCCCACCTTTACGGAGGAGGAGCTGAAGGCCGCCGAGCGTGAGCTGCGCGGCAAGAAGAAGCGCACGATCGGCACGGGGAATGCCGTGGCCGCGGAGGAGGACGGTGCCATCGAGGACCGCCCGCGCCCCCGCTCGCTCCACTACATTGACGAGGACGATGACGAGATCCCCGCACCCCAAAAGAAGAAGCCCGCCCCGAAAAAGACGGGCACCGCGAAGGGGATCGCCTCGGCCCCCCTTAAGAAGGATAAGGGCGATGACCCCACCGACAACTGAGAAAGAAGGAAGCTTTATGATAAAGGAAATTACCGCAACGGGCAAGGATTATAACATTGCCAAGGAAAACGCCATTGCCGCCCTCGGCGCTGCCGCGGAGGACGACGTAAAATTTGAGATCATCGACCTCGGTACCAAGGGCATCTTCGGTATCGGGGCCCGCCCTGCCAAGGTCCGCGCGTACATCGAGCTGCCCGACGCCCCCGAGCGCCGCGGCCGCGGTGGTGACGAAAAGCGCGGTGAGGGCAAGCGCGAGGAAGGCCGTGACGGAGGCCGCCGCAACGGCAAGGGCCGCCGCCGCGGTAACCGCAAGCCGAGCGATAACGCCGCCAGCCGCCGTGCCGAGATCGAGGAGGCCGTGCGCGATGCCAAGTCGAAGCCCACGACCATGCGCAGCGTGGTGATCCCCGAGAGCGAGCTGACCTTTGAAAAGCTTGAGGTGGCCGAGGGCGAGAACCGCACGCTCGACTTCATCCGCACGCTGCTTGCCAACATGGGTCTTTCTGCCGAGGCCACGCTCTATTCCTCGAGCGACGGCACCCTCCGCATTGCCATCACGGGTGAGGATGCCTCCGCACTGATCGGTCACCACGGCGACACGCTGGATGCCCTGCAGTACCTTGCCAACCTGGCCGGCGCACAGAAGAACGCCAGCGGCGAGAAGAGCAAGCTCCGCGTGACCATTGACATTGAGGGCTACCGCGCCAAGCGCGAGGACACCCTGCGCGCCCTGGCCCGCCGCAAGGCCGCCCAGGCGCTGAAGAACCAGAAGAGCGTGATGCTGGAGCCGATGAGCGCCTACGAGCGCCGCATCATCCACTCCGAGATCCAGGGGATCGACGGGGTGTCCACCAACTCGATCGGCAGTGACTCCAACCGCAAGATCGTCATCTACCTCACCGACAAGAAGGAAGCGACCGAGGAGGAGCTGCCCGAGCTTGAGGTGGAGGTCACCGAGGAGCTGCCCACCGCCGAGACGGTGTCCAACGATGAGTGAGCACTTCTCTACGATAGCCGCTATTTCAACCCCGCCCGGTAAGGGCGGGGTTGCCCTTATCCGTGTGTCGGGGCCCGAGGCCTTTGCCGTGGTCCTGCGGGTGTTCCGCCCGCGGGGGAAGAGTCTTCCGTGGGAGAGACCGCGCACGGCCGTTTACGGCGATTTCCTCTCCGAGGGTGAAGTGATCGACGACGGGCTGGTGACGGCCTTCCCTGCTCCCGCCTCCTATACGGGAGAGGACACGGTGGAGCTTTCCTGCCATGGCGGCGTCCTGATCACACGTACCCTGCTTGAGGCGCTGTTCCTTGCGGGGGCGGTGCCCGCCCCGGCGGGGGAATTCACCCGCCGCGCCTACCTATCGGGGCGGCTGGGGCTGACCGAGGCCGAGGCCATTGCCACGCTGCTTGACGCCAAGAGCACGGCACAGGTGCGCCTTTCCGCCGCGCGGGGGGTGCTGGCCGAGCGCCTTGACGCCTATTACCGTGAGCTTTTGACGCTGACAAGCTCGGCCGAGGCGGTCATCGACTTTCCCGAGGAGGACCTTGCCGAGCTTTCGACCGAGGAGCTTACGCGCCGCCTGCACGCCCTCCGCGAGGGGATGACCGCCCTGACGGGGAGCTACCGCACGGGGCGCTCGGTGACCGAGGGCGTGCGCGCCGTGATCGTCGGACGGCCGAACGTGGGCAAGAGCTGCCTTTATAACCTTCTTGTGGGAGAGGAGGCGGCCATTGTCAGCGATACCCCCGGCACCACGCGTGACCTTTTGGAGCGCACCGTTCCCCTCGGACGGGTGCTTTTGCGCCTTACCGACACGGCGGGCCTGCACGCCTCGGACGATCCCATCGAGACCCTCGGCATGGACCGCGCAAGGCGCGCCATGGAGGAGGCCGAGCTGTTGCTTTCGGTGTTTGATGCCTCCGCCCCCCTTACGGACGAGGACCGCGCCCTTATGGCCGCCCTGCCGAAGGGGCGCACGGCAGTGGCGATCCTCAATAAATCCGACCTTCCGACCCGCATCGACCGTCAAGAGATCGAGGCGCGGTTTGAAAATCTTGTCGAGATGTCGGCCACCTGCGGCACGGCCACGGCGCTCTGCGAGCTTTGCGACCGCCTCTTTACCGACGGGGCGCTTTCGATCGGGGAGGACCCCATCGTCTCCTCGGCGCGGCAGTACGCCGCCCTTTGCCGCACGTGCGAGGCGCTCACCGCCGCCGAGGGCGCGCTTTTGGCGGGGATGCCCGCCGATATGTACCTTGCCGACCTTGAGGCCGCCCTCTCGGCCCTTGGGGAGGTGGACGGGCGCACGGTGAACGAGGAGATCGTCCGCGAGATCTTCAGTCATTTTTGCGTAGGAAAATAAAGCACGGAGGGATCTCCTCCGTGCTACGCATCCTTCTTAGCGCTTCTTCATCTTAGGGATAAACACCAAGGCCAGCACCACAGCCGCCGCGGCAGCCAGCACCGCAAGGACGATCCCGAGGACACTGGTCCCCTCCTCGTCCATCGGTGCCCCCGTGGTAACGGGCGCCGTGGTTACGGGTCTTGTGGTGGCGGGCGCCGCCGTTGTGGTAGCGGGTGCCGGCGTTGTGACGGGAGCCACCGTGGTGGTGGGCGTCATGCTCGTCAAAAGGCCGGTATCGGCACCGCTCGTGACAACTCCGCTGCTATCCCCCACGTTGCCGTCCATCGGAACGGCAGAGGCCACAAGGGCGGTGGCGGACAGCAGAAGGCACGCGGCAAGCAGAAGGATCAAGACGTGTTTTTTCATAATATTCTTCCTCCGACAGCCAAAGCTGTGCCCTTAGTATGGACGGGGGCGAGCATTTTTATCAAGGAGCGGACTGACAGTATATGGAAAGCAAACGATTTTCAAAAAACGACGCGGGCTTTGTCTGCACGCATTGCGGCAGGACCGTGGAGCCGCTGGGCTACACCTCACGCAACCACTGCCCCTTTTGCCTTTACTCGCTTCACGTGGACGTGATGCCGGGGGACAGGCAAAATCCCTGCCGCGGGCCAATGCGCCCCCTCTTTGCTGAGCCGGATGCCCGCCGCGGCTACATCATTACGCATGAGTGCGAGGTGTGCCACGCGCGTGTCCGCAACCGTGCCACAAGAAGCCCCGGTGACGCGCAGGAGGACGACCTTTCCCTGCTCATTGCGCTGACCGCCGCCCGTGAATAAGCATAAACTCCCCTACAGCCGCCGATACTATTCGGCAAAAGGGGGAGTTTTTTATGTACGCTATACTTTTCCGCACGCTCCTTTTGTACGTCCTTATTACCGTGGTGATCCGCGCGATGGGCAAGCGGCAGGTGGGGGAGCTGGAGATGAGCGAGCTTGTGACGACGCTCCTGCTCTCGCAGATCGCCTCCCTGCCGATCGAGGACCCCGAGGTCCCGCTGCCCTACGCGGTGCTGCCCGTCCTTCTCATCGTGGCGATCG
>JAFQWT010000104.1 GCA_017407375.1 Clostridia bacterium | reverse complement strand
GCCGTTTCTCCGCCGATGAGGGCGGCGCCCGACCGGACGCACCCCTCGGCAACGCCACTGACGATCGCGGCGATCTTTTCGGGGTAGTTCTTGCCGCAGGCAATGTAATCGAGGAAGAAGAGGGGGCGCGCGCCCACGCAGATGATGTCGTTGACGCACATCGCCACGGCGTCAATGCCGATGGTGTCGTGCTTGTCCATCAGGATGGCGAGCTTCACCTTGGTGCCGCAGCCGTCGGTGCCCGAGACGAGGACGGGCTCCTCCATCCCCGCAAGGGGCAGGCCAAAGCAGCCGCCAAAGCCGCCAACGTCATCAAGGCAGCCCTCGTTTTTCGTGCGGGCGATGTGCTTTTTCATCAGCTCCACGGCGCGGTAGCCCGCCGTGATGTCCACACCGGCGGCGGCGTAGCTCTCGGATCTTGAATTCTTCATAACGTCATTCCTTTCCGTTCCAGCAGTAGGTGCAAAGCTTGCAGGGGGGCAGGCCAATGGCCTCAATAACGCCCTCCAGCGACTGAAATTCGAGCGAGGCAAAGTGCAGCTTCTCGGCAATGGCACGGCGCAGGGCGCGACCGCGCTCGGTCGTGCCGTCACTGTATTCCTCCAGGTGCTTGTCCCCCTCCTCGCCCTCCAGCTCACGGATCACGCGGCGGGCAAACAGCTCCATATCGCTCCGCGCGGGGGAGAAGTTCAGGTACTTGCAGCCGTAAAGGATCGGCGGGCAGGCCGAGCGCATATGCACGCTCCGCGCGCCGTTATCGTAGAGAAAGTCCACGGTCTCCTTCAGCTGCGTGCCCCGCACGATGGAGTCGTCCACAAAGAGGAGGTCCTTGTCCTCGATCAGCTCGTGGACGGGGATCTGCTTCATCTTGGCAACGCGGCTCCTGTCCACCTGGCTCGGCGGCATAAAGCTGCGCGGCCACGTGGGGGTGTACTTGATGAAGGGGCGGGCAAAGGGAATGCCGCTCTCGTTGGCGTAGCCAATGGCGTGCGGCGTGCCCGAGTCGGGAACGCCGCCCACGTAATCGATGCCCTCGGCGGCGCCGCTTTTTTTGTCATTCCTTGCCATGATGCGGCCGTTCCGATAGCGCATGGCCTCCACGTTCACCCCCTCATAGCACGAGGTGGGGTAGCCGTAATAGGAGAAAAGGAAGGAGCAAAGGCGCATTTCCTTCAACGGCTCCGCAAAGCGGGTAACGCCCTCGGTGGTAATGCTCACGATCTCGCCGGGGCCAAGCTCACGCTCGGCGGTGTACCCGAGCTTTTGATAGGCAAAGGACTCAAAGGTCACGCAAAAGCCCTCGTCCTTCTTACCGATGAGGACGGGGAGCCGCCCCATGCGGTCGCGTGCGGCAAGCAGAGTGCCGTCGTCACGAAGGATGAGGATCGAGAGGGCGCCCTTGATGACCCTTTGTACCTCAAGGATCCCCTCGCAAAAATCGTCCTTGGTGTCGATGAGCGCGGCCACAAGCTCGGTGGTGTTGACACGGCCGCCCGTCATGGCGTCAAAGTGGCGCCCGCGGTGCTTAAGGTACTCGCTCACCAGCTCCTCGGCGTTCGTCACGCCGCCCACGGTGCAGATCGCGTAGCTCCCAAGGTGAGAGCGCATGAGCATCGGCTGAGGGTCGTTATCGCTGATGCAGCCAATGGCGGCAGTGCCGCGCATCTCCTCAAACACGTTCTGGAACTTCGTGCGGAAGGGCGCGTTTTCAATGTTGTGGATCGAGCGCTGAAGCCCGATCTCCCTGTCATAGGCGGCAAGCCCTGCACGGCGGGTGCCGAGATGCGAGTGATAGTCGACGCCGAAAAAAACGTCAGAGAGACACTCGCAAGAGAGGGTTGCCCCGAAAAATCCACCCATGGCCTCTCCTTACGCGAAGAACAGCTCCGAAAGCGTCATGGGATCGATGTACTCGCCGTTCTTGTAAACGCGCATATTGCCCGAGGCGATCTCGTCAATGAGCATCACGTTACCGTCGGCGTCATAGCCAAACTCAAACTTGATATCGTAAAGCACGAGGCCCTTTTCAAGCAGATCGTCCGCCACGATGCGCGTGATCTTCTGCGTCATGGCCTTCATATCCTCGTACTGCTCGTCGGTCATAACGCCAAGAGCCACAAGGCCCTCCTTGGTGACCAGCGGATCGCCCTTTTCGTCATTCTTAAAGGTCATCTCCACGTAGTCGGGCAGGTCGGCGCCCTCCTCGATGTAGTCGCTGTAACGGCGGTAAAAGCTACCGACCGCCTTGTGGCGGCAGATGACCTCAAGGCCCTTGCCGAACACGCGGGCGGGGAGCACCTCCATGGTGGTGTCCGCAAGACTCGCGTTTACGTAGTGGGTGAGGATCCCCGCGGCGTTGACCTTCTCAAAGAAGTAGATCGACATCCGCAGGTTGACGTCCCCCACGCCGTCGATCGTCAGACCGACCGCGTTCTCACCGGGATCGAACACGCCGTCCTTGCCCGTGCAGTCGTCCTTGAACTTCAGGAGGTAGTTGCCGTTCTCGAGAGCGAAAACGTCCTTGGTCTTGCCTTTGTAAACGAGTTTCATAGTGGTTCTCCTTATATGATGATTTTTAATTTTTTTACTTACCTGCAAGCGCTTCGGTGAGGGCGCGGTCACGCTCCAGCACACGGGCGGCCTCGGCCGCGCGGCGCGCGTCCAGCTTCTCCGCCAGCGCCTCATCGGAAACGGCTAAGATCTCGGCCGCGAGGAGCGCCGCGTTGGCGCCGCCGCCAATGGCCACGGTGGCCACGGGAATGCCCGAGGGCATCTGCACGGTGGAAAGGAGCGCGTCCATCCCGTCCAGCACCGAGGACTTGCAGGGAATGCCGATGACGGGGAGCGTCGACTGAGCCGCCACCGCCCCCGCAAGGTGCGCCGCCATGCCCGCCGCGGCAATGAGAACGCCAAAGCCGTTCTTCCTGGCGTTTTTGGCAAACGCGGCCGCCTCCGCGGGCGTGCGGTGGGCCGAATAGATGTGCGCCTCAAAGGGAATACCGAGCTCACGCAGGACCGTGAACGCCTTTTCAAGAATGGGAAGATCGCTGTCGCTCCCCATCAGGATCCCAACCTTTTTCATACTGCTTCTCCTTTTGGTTTGAAATTAAAAAAGGCACAGTAACCCTTGCGAAATCACTGCGCCCAGACGGTCGGCCTTCGGTCACCCTGCTCCCCCGCGGTGATCTCCGCGCTTCCGTCAGTTGCAGGGCCGTGCGCGCCTTGTGCGCGCCATGTATTTACTTCCATAGATAGTATAGCATTTCCTTCCTCCCTTGTCAAGCGGTTTCGGGAAATACCGCCTTGACGGAATGCACGAAAAATCGACCGCTTTCTTTATTTTTTTGATAGGTCTTGACTTTTGCCGTTCTCGGGGGTATAATTCATACTTGTATGAAAAATATGACGAAGGGAGACGGCCGTGAGCAGTAAAGGCAAGCACCTCCTCGGACGGCGGAGCGGGCGCCACATCTTTGGCACCGTGCGCGTCGGGGAGCGCGGACAGATCGTGATCCCCAAGGAAGCGCGCGAGGTCTTCGGCATTTTGCCGGGGGACACCCTTATGGTCCTTGGCGACGAGGAGCACGGGATCTTTATCTCTAAGCCCGACGACGTTTACAGCATGGCGGACGAGATGTTCCGCAAAATGGAGGAAAAGAAATGAAGGATATCGAAAGGATCTACCGTGACCTTGGCATCTCCGCCGAGGTCTACGCCTACGGGGAGGCGGCCGTGGCCCGCCTTTGTGACCGCTTTGCCGCCATTGACGAGGTGGCCGAATACAACCAGCAAAAGGTGCTCTCGGCCATGCAGAAGAACCGCGTGAGCGCCACGCACTTTGCCGCCACCACGGGCTACGGCTATAACGACGCGGGGCGGGACGCCCTGGAGGCCGTGTACGCCGACACCTTCCATACCGAGGCGGCGCTCGTCCGTCCGCAGATCACCTGCGGCACCCACGCCCTGACGGTGGCGCTCTCGGCCAACCTGCTCCCCGGGGACGTGCTGCTCTCCCCCGTCGGCGCGCCCTACGATACGCTGGAGGAGGTCATCGGCATCCGCCCCTCGCCCTGCTCGCTTTCCGAGTACGGCGTCTCCTACCGCCAGGTCGACCTCCTGCCCGACGGCAGCATCGACTACGAGGGGGTGGCCGCGGCGCTGACAAAGGAGGTGGCGCTTGTCACCATCCAGCGCTCGAAGGGCTACGCCACACGCCCAACGCTCTCGGTCGCCGAGATCGGTAAGCTCATTGCCTTTATCAAGGAGCGCCACCCCACCTGCAAGGTGATGGTCGATAACTGCTACGGTGAGTTTGTGGACGTCATCGAGCCGAGCGACGTGGGCGCCGATATGACGGTCGGCTCGCTCATCAAGAACCCCGGCGGCGGGCTTGCCCCCATCGGCGGGTACATCGTTGGCACGCGCGAGTGCGTGGAGCGGTGCGCCTACCGCCTCTCGGCCCCCGGCCTTGGGCAGGAGGTGGGCGCCAACCTCGGCCTTCTCACCTCGCTCTTCCAGGGCTTCTTCTTAGCGCCGACGGTGGTGGCCGCGGCCCTCAAGGGCGCGATCTTTGCCGCCAACCTTTACGAGCCGCTCGGCTTCCCCGTCATTCCGAACGCCACCGAGCCGCGCCACGACATTATCCAGGCCGTATCGCTCGGCAGTGCCGAGGGGATGATCGCCTTCTGTGAGGGCATCCAGGGCGCCGCCCCCGTCGATAGCTACGTGACCCCCATCCCGTGGGCGATGCCGGGCTACGACTCGGAGGTCATCATGGCGGCGGGCGCCTTCATCCAGGGCTCGTCCATCGAGCTCTCGGCGGACGGCCCCATCCGCCCGCCCTACGCCGTCTATTTCCAGGGCGGCCTTACCTTCTATAACGCCAAGCTCGGCGTCCTTCTCTCCCTCCAAAAGCTCTGCGACCGTGGCCTTGTCACGCTGCCGAAGCTTTAATTTAGACAAGTATTCTTTACAGGAGACAGAACTATGTGGTTTTTACTTTCCCTAACAGCATTCCTTTTCTGGAGTGGCTCGGACTTCTTCTCGAAGCTCGGCTCTCACCCGCGTGACAAGTATTCGCACTGGAAAATGGTCATGGCGGTGGGCGCCGTCATGGGTCTGCACGCCCTCTTCGAGGTCACGGTGAACGGCGTTTCGGTCACCTTCTCGGACATTCTCGCCTACCTCCCTGCCTCGGCCCTTTACATCGGCTCGATGATCCTCGGCTATGCGGGGCTCCGTTACATTGAGCTTTCGGTCTCCTCGCCCATCTGCAACGGCTCGGGCGCTGTGGCCGCCATCCTTTGCATCATCTTCCTCCAGGAGCTGCCGACGGCGCTCGGCTGGATTGGCGTTGCCGCCATTGCCGTGGGCGTTGTTTCCCTCGGTATCGTGGAATGGCGTGAGAACGATGAGGCCAAGGACCTCCGCCGTGCCGAGGGCATCAAATACTCGCGCTCGGTGCTGGCGCTCCTGCTCCCGCTCCTTTATTGCCTCCTCGATGCGCTTGGCACCTTCATTGATGCCTTTATCCTGCGTGAGGAGCCGACCGAGACCTTCCTTGATTTCCTCCCCGCCCTCGCCGAGGACACCGCCAACGTCTGCTATGAGCTGACCTTCCTCGCCATGGGTGTGTTTGCCGCCATCTACGTCTTCCTCATCAAAAAGCAGCCCCTCCTGCCAAAAAGCGAGGTCCTTGCCGAGGACGGCACCACCATGAAGCGCCACCTCCTCCGTCACGAGGCGCCCAAGCTGGCCGCCGCCGCCTGCGAAACGGCAGGTCAGTTGGCCTACGTCTATGCCCTTGCGGATACCGAGCACGTCGCCTTCTCCGCCGCGATCATCTCGTCCTATTGCGCCATGTCGGTCCTGCTCTCGCGCCTTTTCCTCAAGGAAAAGCTCTCGCTGTGGCATTATCTTGCGATCCTTGTTGCCTTTGCGGGCATTGTGGTGCTTGGCATCTCCGACCCGTAATATTTGTGGGGCAGGAGAGGTGAAGAAGCCGCCGTCTTCCTCCACTCCTGCCCCCCAAGGGAGCATCTTCGTGCAGGAGAGGCGAAAGCTCATGGAAATTTGCCCTTGCGGGCAAGTGAACTGCACTTTCGTGCGTGAAATATTCGCTTTGCGAGCGTGCAAAGCAAAAATAAAAAGAAAAAGGAGCCGTTGGCTCCTTTTTTTATAAGCGGTAAGAGCGTGGGAATTTCGTGGAGAGTTTTCCGTTCTCCGACCCGATGGCGTGCTTACGGACGGTAAGAGCGAGAAAATTTGGAGAAGAAATGGCGTTTTCTCGCACCGCAGGCGTACTTGCGTACGTCAAGCGTGCGAGAAGCGGCATAGCAAAGAAAAAGGAGCCGTTGGCTCCTTTTTCTTTGCGGTTATTCCCAAATTTTCCGCTCGAGAGCGTGGGAATTCCGTGGAGAATTTTTCGTTCTCCGACCCGATGGCGTACAAGCGTACGTCGAGCGGTCGGAAACGGGAAATTATGCCGGAATTCGCCGCTCTTAGACATGGCGGACAGGGCCGAGGGAATCATAATCAAATCCGTACGTCGGTCCCGTCTTCGTCGCGTCAAGGGCGAGGACGGCCTCGGCCGCGGCGGGCTCGAGGGTGGCGGCGATCTCGGCGCGGGCCTCGGGGAGGAGGGTGTAATCGTAGGCGCGGGCGTCCTTCATCACCTTGTCGTACTCGTAGCGCAGGAAGTTATGAGACTTCATGGTCGAGGGGTTGTAGCCCTCGGTCTTGCGGAAGACCCAGCGCTTCTCGTCCTCAAGCCACGTGTCGGGCGTGCGGAGAAGAGAATCCGAGATCATATCGGCCTCGTCCACGTCACCGACGCGCTCGGTGCGGGCCTCGTTCATCAGGGGCGTACCGCCGAGGAGGACGTTGTTTTTGACAACGCAGAAGGCGGGGGCGCGGCGGAGGCGCTCCATCGAGGCGATCTCCTCATAGGTGAGGGTGACCTCGCCACTCTCGGGCACCGTGACGGTATGCTCCTCGACCGTGACGGGGTTGTACTCCTCGTCAAGGTAGGTGTAGGCGGGAATGAGAAGCTCACACCCTGCGGGCGCGGCCTTTGAGGTGTAGGTCTTGCCCGTCAGGCGCGCGGGGAGATAGAAATACTTGATGAGGTAGTCGGAGTTGTCGAGCGCGTCAAGAATGAGGCGCGTGCCGTAAAGGTGGTTGATGTAGGCGGGGTCGGTCGCCTTGCGGGGCTCCTCGCGCCCCTCGACGAGGTAGCGGTCCAGCTCCTGCTTTTTGCGGCCCTCCCACCAGTGGCCCGCGAGCGACTGGTGTGCCGCCTTGCCGACGGCGGTGGGGCCGTAATCGACGGTGAGCGACTCCTTTCGTCCCTCGACCACGTACTCGTAGCGGCGGTTGGTGACGGCGGCGTGCTCCTTGCCAAAGTAGAAATAGAAGAGCGCCGACTGGTTGGTGTTGTCACCAACGCCGACCGCGACCTTATCGTCCTCGTCTCCCGCCACGCTGTGGGCGCCCGCGACCTCCCAGGGGTCACGGAAGACCATCACGTTGCCAAAGCAGACGTTGCCCATGCCCGTGGAGGAATACCAGCCCTTGTGGTGGTTGCACCTTGAGCCGAGGGTGGAGACGATGTTGTAGTAGGTGTAGTTACCGCTGTTCATACCGTCGTTGTAGACGGCGTTGTGGGTCTGGTTGAACATATGGAAGAGGTTGTAGCGGATGTGGTTATCGCGCGCGCCCTCGGCGCAGGCGTAATGCATACCGCCGTCCACCACGTCCCCGTTGCCGCCGTCAAAGCGGTTGTACTCCACAACGTTCTCCCAGCCCGCGCCCACCATGCAGGTGTTGCGGAAGTAGTTGTGCGAGATCACGGCGCGGCAGTCGCCGCTCGACAAGGCGTACTGGAAGGTGGGCTTGGCATCGTGGAAGAAGCAGTTCTGCACGAGGTTCATGGACGGGGTGAGCGTTCCGACGTTTTTCGGGGAGGCGAGGGACACCATGCTACTGTACGCGGCCGAGAAGTCGGAGTACAGCACGGCCGAATGGCGGCAGTCCGAAAGCGTGAGGATCGTCTTTTTCGTGTTCTTGCCCGTCATGCGCTGGACGATGACGTCCGTGCAGTCGGTAAAGGTGGCGCCGCCACCGTTCGAGCCGTCAATGCCGAGGCCGTCAAGGATGGCAAAGGAAAGACCCTCGGCAACGAGAGGCGCGTACTCGTCCTTGCCCGAATAGCCGATGACCGAGCCGTAAAACGCCTCCTCGTCCTTCGGATAGACGTAGAGGAGCCCCGTATCGACGTCGTAGAACCATTCGCCCGGCTCGTCCAGCGCCTCAATGGCGTTGAAGAGATAGAAGGTGTTGCGGCGGGCCGGGGAGTTGGTGGAGTGCTTACAGCCGTGGGGGCCGTAATCGGTGGATTTCAGCGAGAAGTAGCCCTTTTGCCCCTCGTAGGTGTAGGGGCCGTTCTCGTCGGGCACAAAGGCGCCGAGAAGGGGGGTCTTTTTCTCGGTATCGCTCTCGGCGTAATGCACCCAGTCTCGCCCCTCGGTGGTCTTGGCCAGGCGGCGGTAGAGGAACTCCCAGCCCTCAAAGATCGAGCCGAAGTACCAGACGTTGCCCGTGTTGACCCAGGAGAGGACGAATTGCGATTTGGCCTCGGCCTCGGGGTCCTTGCGGATCATGCCCGCGGCGCACTCGTCGTTGTCCTTGGCGTTCGGGAGACGGATCTCAAAGCCGACGTTGTGCTTAAGATCGCCGTCAAAGTCGCGCATCGCGCGGTCGTGCCAGCCCCAATAGAGGTCGGAGCCGTCCCGCACCGTGACGGTGCCCGTATCGTAGGCGTGGGTGAAGTAAAGAAGATCGTGCACCGAGGCCGAGCGGTTGGGATAACGCGCAAGGACGTATTCCTCCCCGTCCACAAAGAGGCGGGGCGCGCCCTTATCGGTGATCTCGGCCATATCGTCGGCGGTGAAGCCGTGGTCGGCCATGCGGGTGGCAAGCACCTTGCCCTGCGCCTCCCGCGGCAGGCGGGCGGCCACGGGGTCGGTGGCAGGGTCGGCCACCTGCCAGAGAGCCCTCTCGGACGAGAGCGCCTTGTTGGCGGTGAGGACGGGGCGCTCCCCCTTGGCGGCGCGGATGACGAGGGGACGGGCGACGGTGCCGCTGTGCTCGGCCGTCAGGGTGACGGAGGCGGCGAGGGGATAGGTACCGCCGCGGAGCGTGACGGTGGCGCCGCCCTTGCCCTTCACACGCTCAAGAGCGGCGGGCAGGGTCTTAAGGGGGGCCTCCCACGTGCCGGCGGCGCTATCGTCCCCGCCGGGCGAGACGACAACGTCACAGCCGCCGTAAGCATCGACGTCAAAGGGCGCAAGCACCGTGACCTCCTTGGGGAGGGCATCACGGGTGGCAAAAAAACGCTGCAGGAAGGCATCGGCGGACATGGTGAGGGGCACCTTGCCGCGGAGGTCGGGCAGCGTTTTGGGAAGGTTGAGCTCAAAAAGGTGGTCTTTCATCGTATTCCTCCTTTTAGGACGCCGCAGCGTCCGATGCGCGGAAGGGTCTCCGCTAGCCCAAATGGACTCGAACCGATAAGGTTTTCGTCGGCAGATATTCCGATCTGCTTCGGCAAAAGTGCTGGCAATATCCACATATAGCGGCGCACTTTTGTCCTCGCATCTCATAAATATCGGCTCGATGAAAACTGCGCAGCACCCTTCGGCGAATAGATTTTCTTTGGATTTTGACGGGGCGAGGCGCCGACAAGCGTGGGCTTTTCAAGACGAGCCACGGCGAAAGACACGAAAATCTATCGCCAAGGGCTTATTGGTTCGAGCCCATTTGGGCTACCTCCATTATACCCGCCGAGGGAGCAAAAAGCAAGGGAAAAAACGGGAGTATATTTGTCAATTTTCGCTCCCTTCTGGAAAAAGCACCGCCGAAAAGAAAAAAGGAGCGAAAAGCTCCTTTTTATTCGCCCCGCTTGAAGCGGCGCCAAAGGGGGAGAAAGGCGGCGGCCGCCAGGACCAGGAGGGCGACCAGCACCACCCAGAAAACGGCGGCGCCCCGCCATCCGGTGGCCTCCACCGTGGCGGTAAAGACGGTGTTTGAAAACGAGATGCCAAGCGCCGCCAGGGCGTTCATGATGCCCGCCACGGCGCCGCCCTTGCCAAGGCGGTTGAAGCGCATGGCGACAAGCGTTGTGAAGAAGGACGCCGCCGAGCAAAGGAGCACCGAGCCCGCAAGGGAAAGCACGATCGCCCAATAGCTGACACGCCCGACAAACAGCGGCACCGCCACGAGGGGGAGCGCGGTGAGAAAGAGCGCGAGGAACGCCGCGCCCTCGTTACGGAAGAGGCGCGCGTGGAGCACGTGCGAGAGGAAGGTGCCGCCCGCGCTGGCCGCCAGGACGATGAGGTTGAGGACGGTCGCGAGGGAGGGCGAAACGCCCGCATAGCTCTCGTTGATCATCGTGGGGGTCAGTGAGCGGAAGCCACTTTCCAGCGCCGAGCGGACAAAGGCGATGACAAGCACAAGGATAAGGCCGCTCGAGAGGAGCCAGGTACGCACGCCGACCGTCTTCCCCTCCCTGCTCCTTGGTGCCGCGGCACTCACCTCCACCTC
This sequence comes from Clostridia bacterium, assembly GCA_017407375.1. Lineage (GTDB taxonomy): Bacteria > Bacillota > Clostridia > Oscillospirales > CAG-272 > UBA1740. The sequence continues at coordinate 3,830 of JAFQWT010000104.1, read as the reverse complement.
CATGACGTCACGGCGGCACGAGGCAAAGCCGACGGAAAACACAAGCGCCGAGGCAATAAGGAGGAGGGCCGCCACAAGGAAGGTATCGCGCCAGTCGGAGACCAGCGCCGCAAGGAGCGAGGCACCCAACGTACCAAGGGGCAGACAGCAGCCCGCAATGGCCAGCGAGGTCTCCCGCTGGGCGGGGAGGAGCATGGTTGAGCAGATCTTGAAAACGGCGGGCCAGATGCCAAACTGGAGGGCGCCGTTCAGTATCCACGTGACAAGAAGAACGGCGTAATTCTGGGTGAAGTACACCACAAGGTTGCAAAGCCCCGCACCAAGAAGGCCGACCGCCATAAAGCGCTCGGGGCGGTAGCGGTCGACCGCCAAGCCGCCAACGACCTGCAAAAGGGCGTAGCTGACGTAAAAGACCGAGGTGATGTTCCCCGTTTCAAGCTTTGTGAGCGTGCCCTCGTTGACGATGAACACCATCGCCGACGAGAAGGTGGCCTTGCTCATAGAGACCACCACGTAACCAAGGAGCAGGCAAAGAAAGACGAGCCGCCCCGAGGATGCGGTGGCAAATTGCCGCTGCTTCATGCGACTACCTCACTCAGGAAAAAAGCTTAGATGACCTCGATACCAAGGATCTCGCAAAGGTCGCCGATGAGCTCGCGCCGGTCGCCGTACGCGATGACGTAATGCTGGCACATGACCTTCTCGGCAAAGTCGGGCACGTCGGAAAGCTCGATCTCAAGCCCGGGGAGCTGGGGCGCGGGCTGGGTCCAGCCGGCCTCCTCCCACTTCGGCGGGGTCTTGCCAAAGCCCTTCACCATGTGCATATAATACTCGCCGTCAATAGCGGTGAGGCGGCACATCGTCAGCTCTCCGCCCTTCACGCGGCTGACGTTGAGAATGCCCTCGGAAAGCTCGCCAAACGCGGCGGGCATCACGGTGACGTCCCCGTCCACCACGGCGGCGGGCACGTAGTCGGGCACGCCCGCAAGGACGCTGTTCTCAAAGAACTCGTAAAACTCAAGGTAGGGCGCGGCCTCGCCCGTGAGGTATTTCACCATCAGCTGGGTGACGTTGCCAAGGCAGTCGTTCTCGGGGATGGTGGCAAGGCCCGCCTCATCGGCAAGGAGCATAAAGATGGGGGCGGGCGGGAAGCCGAGGAGCTTTTTCATACCGTCCACGTCCTTTAAGGAGATGGCCTCGTACCCGCGCTCCTCACAGATGGCACGGGCGGCCAGGTAATAGCCCGCGGCCTTTTCCATGCTCTCACGCGCGGCGGGCTTCAGGAATTTCCATTTGGCCATCGCGGTGTCGATGACCGCCTGCTTCTCCTCGGCCGTCACGCGCTGATAGCGCTGCTCGAGCTCCAGCATCTCAAAGGTCTCGATCTCGGTGCCGACCACGCGCTTTAAGGAGGGGCCGTCCGCCTGCGTGCCGTAAAGGTTCATATCGCGGTAGCCCGCCATGCCCGTGCGGGAGTGGCGGAGGCGCGCGGCGGCCATGGCGGCCACGGCGTAACGCGCGACACGCGCGGCGCCCGAGGGCTTGCCGATGATATCGTAGACGTACTTGAAGGTATAGCCGAGGTCGTAGAAGGTCTTGCGGATGGCGGTGGTGCCTGCCTGATCGGCGGTGGTGACAAGGCGGCCGTCCTCCTCGATCCAGCCGCAAAGGCCCCAAAGCACCATCGGCTTTCCGCGGAAGTGCTCGGTCACCTTCACCACGGCGTGCGTGGGGATCCAGCCCGCAATGCAGACGACAAGCGCGTCAAGCTCCTCGGTCTTGAGGGCGGCCACGGCCTTTTTGACGTCCTTTTCCTCATAATCGTCGGTGACGGGGTACACCGAAACGAGCGAAAGCCCCTCGGCCAGCAGCTCGGCCTCGGCCTTTTTGCATTTTCTCACAATGATGTCGATGGGGGTATTGACCTCCCCAAAGCCGACAAATCCGATCTTTCCCATAAGTATTCTCCTTTTTTATTTGTTGAGGAGCGCGTCATACGAGAGGAAGCGCTCATAGCACTCGGTGTAATCGGTCCCCGCGGGCTCGTAGACCTTGTCCGTGGCGATCATGGCGGCGGCCGCCTCCACCGAGGGAAGCACCCCCGTGCCGACCCCCGCCAGAATGGCGGCGCCAAGGCAGGCGGTCTCCTTGTTTTTGAGGGTCAAGAGGCGCACGCCCGTCATATCCGCCTTCATCTGGCACCAAAGCGGGCTCTGCGCGCCGCCGCCCATCGCGCGGATCTCGGTGGCGTCCAGCGAGAGGTACTCAAGGTTGGCACGGAGCATACAGGAGACCGACTCCATCACCGCGCGGACAAAGTGGGCGCGGGTATGCTCGGTGGTGAGGCCCGTAAAGCTGCCGCGGGCCGCGGGGTTGTACTTTGGCATGGTGGAGCCGCAGAGATAGGGCAGGAAGGTCACCCCGTCCGAGCCCGCGGGGACCGCCTCCGCCAGGGTGTCCAGCGCGGGGAACGAGAACTCCTCGCACAGGGCGTTTTTGAACCATTTGAGCGCCATACCCGCCGTTGGCGACCAAGAAAGTAAACAATACTTTCCATCGTAATTGTAATGGCAGGGGACGATGCTGGCAGGGTCGTAGGGCGGGACGGTGTCCGTGGGGGTGAAGATGACCATGGTGGTGCCCGTCATCTCACTCACGATGCCGCGGCGGACGATGCCCGCGCCAATGGCACCCGAGACCTGGTCCATGGCGCCCGTGGTCACGCGAATGCCTTGGTACTCGCCGATCTCCACGCCGCTGTCAAGGAGGGCGGGGAGCATCTCCTCGCTAACGCCGATGAAGTCGAGCATCTCTCCCCACCAGGCATTATTCTTGATGTCAAAGTAGATGGTCGAGGACTGGAGGGTCTTCTCGGTGACGAAGCGCCCCGTGAGCTTGTAGAGGATGTAGTCCTCCAAGAGGAAAACGCGCTTTGTCCGCGCAAAGACCTCGGGCTCGTGGCGCTTGACCCAAAGGAGCTTGCAGGCGGGCCAGGTGGCCGTGACCTCGGGCTGACCCGTGACCTCATACACGCGGCGGCGGCCAAAATGCTCCTCGATCATGGCGGCCTCCTCGGTGGCGCGGTTATCCAGCCACACGATGGCCTCGCGCACGGGGTTGCCCTCCAGGTCGGTGAGGATGAGGGTCTCACACTGCGTGTCGATGGCCAGCGCATCGATCTTCATCTCGGCGGTGATGGCCTCGATCTCGCGGCGGACGATGCTCCAGTATTCCTCCGCGGGGAATTCCACGATGTCCCCGTGCGAGGAAAGCGTGTAATCGGCGGTGCGCTTTGTCAGCTCGTTCAGCTTCTCGTCAAACACCGCACTCTTGACCGAGGTGGTGCCCATATCAATGCCCAAAAGGCGTGCCATACTCTTGTCCTCTCTTTACTAAAGATATATTCCCTTCTATTGTACCGCAAGCGAGCACCAAAAGTCAAGTAAAACCCCAACGAAAGAATTTCGGAAAAGGGGAACGGGCGCGCAGGGGCGGTGAGATGCACGCTGATGCGTGATGAGATACAAGGGCGGGGCGCCCTTGATGATATACACGCTGACGCGTGATGATATACCGCCTGTGGGCGGATGATATACACCGCGCGGAGCGCGGTGATTAGAGGCCCCTCTCAGTCGCGTACCGCCCGAGCTCCCCCCGAGGGGGAGCCCTTCGGAAAGCCGAGCTTCACTTTTGTTTGCGTTCGTCTAATATCCGCCTCGCCCTTTGGGAGAGGTGGCGGCGCAGCCGACGGAGAGGGCGGGCGGCGGGGCGGTGATGAGATACAAGGGCGGGGCGCCCTTGATGATATACACGCTGCCGCGTGATGATAT
>JAFQWT010000103.1 GCA_017407375.1 Clostridia bacterium | reverse complement strand
GCAAAGGCGTGGGCATCCTCCATGCCCGTTTCCTCCGCACCGCCAAGAAAGACGGTCACGCGGCACGCGGGCTCAAGCCCGAGGTCACGCAGGGCCATCAGAAGATAGAGCGAGGCAATGACGCCGCCCTTATTGTCATGGGAGCCGCGGCCGACGAGGCAGCCGTCGACCATCCGAGGGGTGAAGGGGGCCGTCAGCGTCCAGCCCTCCCCTGCGGGGACCACGTCACAGTGAGCTAAGAGGGCGATCTCTCGCTCCCCCTTGCCAAAGTGGGCGAGCGCATCGCGTCCGAGGGGATCGCGCTCGGTGGTAAAGCCCTCACGCACGAAAAGCGCCTCCGCCGCGCGGAGGGCCCGATCCACCTCACGGCCGAAGGGCATCCCCTCCTCAGGCATGGCGCGCACCGAGGGAATGGCGAGAAGCAAGGCAAGGTCGGCAAGCATCGCCTCGCGGTGGGCGGCGAGGTAATCGTAGATCCTATCGTTTAGCATAACGTCCTCCAAAAATAAGAAAACGGGCGTTGCCGCCCGTTGTTTCTATGATGCTCAGTCCACCGCAATGCGGCAGAAGGTGCAAAGCTTTTGCGAGATCTCCTCGTTGGCCGTGCGGCTCCACTCGCGGCCGCAGATGGGACACACGTCGGCGGCCTTCTGGCGGTTTCTCTCGAGGTGGTAGAACACGGGCACCGTGGTGGCCTTTTCCATCGCACGGCAGAGGGCGCGACCCATCTTGTTGATGCGCGAGGTGGGCTCAAGGACCTCACCTGCCGTGAAGTCGTGCGCGTAATTGTACATATCCAGCTTCTGCAGCGCCTTGAACTGGTCCTGCCAGTTGATGAGGTTGCTCTGGCCCTCCTTATCAAGGATCGCGGGGAGCTTATACAGCGGAACGGGTCTGCCGCAGTCACCGCAGACCACGGGGCTCTCCTCGGTGGCCAGGTCGGAATACAGCATATACCAGCTGGGCTTGGCACAGTCACACGAGGCCTCACACGTGATGGCCTCACCGACCGACTCGACCTTCAGGGAGAAGATGACGGCCAGCTTCTTGATGATCTCCACCGACTCCTCGGTGCAGAACTCAAGGTTCAGGGCATCGGCACCCGGCATGATGACGTACACGGCGTACGCGCCGCCGTCACGCACGATGCAGAAGTTCTCATACACCTGCCCCGTCTTACGGAGAATGTTGAAGCTCTCGAAGATCAACTCCTCGCAGTACTCGGCATTGACGATGGCCTTATGAGGACGGAGCGAGATCTTAAAATATTCCATGTGGTGCCTCCCAAACGCATTATATTGCAATATATACAAATCAATTATAACAAAGCTTCCTCGGTTTGTCAATGGCATTGGGACTTTTTTTTGGAAAGCAGCGAAAAAACTTTACCTTTGGCCGTGGATATGGTATACTGATAAAAAAAGACGGAGGTGCACCGTGACCATTGACCCTCGCATCGTTTCCCCTCTCCTTGTCTGGTATCGCCGCTATGGGCGTCCCCTGCCGTGGCGTGAGGAGGCGACCCCCTACCACGTGTGGATCTCCGAGATCATGCTCCAGCAAACGCGCATTGAGGCGGCACTCCCCTACTACCGTCGCTTTCTTGACGCCTTCCCCACGGTGAGGGCGCTGGCCGAGGCGGAGGAGGGGCACCTGCTCAAGCTGTGGGAGGGGCTGGGCTACTACAGCCGCGCCCGCAACCTCAAGCGCGCCGCCGAGACCGTAATGCGCGACCATGGCGGTGAGCTGCCAAGGAGCGTTGAAGCCCTCCGGCGTTTGCCCGGCATCGGGGATTACACGGCGGGGGCCATTGCCTCCATTGCCTACGGTCTCCCCGCCCCCGCGGTGGACGGCAACGTCCTGCGCGTGCTCTCCCGCCTGACGGCCGATGAGCGCGACGTCCTGCGTGAGGGCGTAAAGCGCGAGGCCGCGGCCGCCCTGCAAGAGATCTATCCCACCGCCCCCGAGGACGCCGCCGCCATGACCGAGGCGCTGATGGAGCTTGGCGAGGTCGTCTGTATTCCGAACGGTACTCCCCAGTGCGCCGCCTGCCCCCTCCGTGAGCTTTGCGAGGGGCACCGCCGCGGGGTCGCCGCGCTCCTGCCCACCCGCGTGAAGAAGACCGCGCGCGTCACGGAGGAGCGCACCGTGCTGCTCCTCTTTTACGGGGACAAGGTGGCGCTCTCCCGCCGACCGGAGGAGGGGCTCCTTGCGGGGATGTGGGAGTTCCCCTCACGCACGGGCCGCCTCACGGAGGAAGCGCTGCGGGCCACCCTTTCCGAGGAGGCGCTCATCCCCGAGGCGATCGCGGTGGGGCCGCGGGGCAAGCACGTGTTTTCCCACCGTGAGTGGCAGCTTTCCACCTACCTCGTCACGCTGGCCGCACCCCCCGAGGGGTACGTGATGGTGGGAGGCGAGGAGCTGAGCCGTGACTACGCGCTCCCCAGTGCCTTCCGCATTCCCTTGGAGGCGGTACGGGAGCGGCTCGGGTTTTTGTAATATTGGACAATTCGCTGGTAAAATTGTATATATTTATCTTTTTTACGGCAAAGGACTTGCAAACGGCGCTCCCCTTGATCTATAATAAAACCGTCGGTTGCCGCCGATATTTCTTATAAGAATTTTATGAAAACCAAAAACACAGGAGAACTGCTATGAGAAGAACTATGCACGTGGGCGTTGTCGGTCTTGGCCACCGCGGCCCCTCGATGACCAACCTCCTTTCCTCGCTGGACGGTGTCCGCGTGGACATGGTCTGCGACCTTTACGAGGACCGCGTCAGCTACATGGCCAAGTGGCTGAAGGACAACCGCGGCTACGAGCCCGTAGCGACGACGAATTACGACGACCTTGTGAACAACAAGGAGCTTGAGGCCATCTTCATCTTCTCCTCGTGGGAGGCGCACATTCCCCAGGCCGTTGCCGCCATGAAGGCGGGCAAGTGGGTCGCCATGGAGGTGGGCGGTGCCTACTCGGTCAAGCAGTGCTGGGACCTCGTCCGTACCTCGGAGGAGACCGGTATGCCCGTTGCGATGCTGGAAAACTGCTGCTACGGCAAGCGTGAGCTGATGGTGGCCAACATGGCCGCCAAGGGCGCCCTCGGCAAGATCGTTCACTGCGAGGGCGGCTACCGCCACTACCTCTGCGACGAGATCGCCGATGGGGAGAAGATTCGCCACTACCGTCTCAGAAACTACTTAAACCGCAACTGCCACAATTATCCGACGCACGACTTCGGCCCCATTGCCAAGATCCTCGGCATCAACCGTGGCAACCGCCCCGTCTCGCTTGTGAGCGTTGCCTCGGGTGCCTTCGGTATGAAGGAGTACATTAAGGAGCAACGCCCCGAGTACACGCATCTGCAGGATGCGGAGTTCGCCCAGGGCGACGTCGTCACGACGATCATCAAGTGCGCCCACGGCGAGACCGTCACCCTGACGCTTGACACCACGCTTCCCCGCTTCTATTCCCGCGATTTTGCGGTGCAGGGCACGCGCGGTATGTACGAGGAGAACAGCGACTCCATTTATCTTGAGGGGCGCGATCTGCCTCACGGCACGGAGATCAATCGCCATTGCGGCAACGCCAAGGATTTTGAGGAGGAGTTCCTCTCCCCGAAGTGGCGCCCCGAGAATGCCGACAAGGTCAAGGGCGGGCACGGCGGTATGGACGGGCTTTGCCTTGACGCCTTCCTTGACAAGCTGGCGGCGGGCGACAAGGACCTAGACATCGACGTGTACGATGCCGCCGTTTGGATGGCCATCACGGCGCTCTCCGAGCAGTCGCTGGCGGCGGGCGGCGTTCCCGTTGCCTTCCCCGATTTCACCAACGGCGCGTGGATCACGCGTGAGCCGCGCCACTGCGACGATTTCTCGTAAACCGAATACCGCGAAAAAGCACGGAGAGGCCCCCCTCTCCGTGCTTTTTGTCGGGAAAGCGCAAGGGCGCGCCGCAAATTTCTCCGCGCCCCTCTTGATTTGCGGAGGAAGAAATGCTATAATTTTTGGGTAAGCCATAAAGAAGGAAAGGAGAAGCCATGAAGCTCATCATTGCCGAAAAGCCGTCCCTTGCGCGCAATATCGTGGCGGGGATCGGGCAGAATTCCGTCCGCCGTGACGGGTATCTCGAATGCGGCGACTACCTCATCAGCTGGGCGTTCGGCCACCTCTTTTCCCTGGCAGACGTGGAGGCCTACTCCGAGCGGCCCGAGGGCGGTGAGCGCCCCCGCTGGACGATGGACAACCTCCCCTGCTTCCCCAAGCGCTTCCGGTATGAATTGCGCCGCGGTGCCGACAAGCGCCCCGACGCGGGGGTGGAAAAGCAGTACCGCACCATTGCGGCGCTTTGCAACCGCCCCGACGTTGACCTGGTCATCAACGCGGGGGACGCCGACCGCGAGGGCGAGATCATCGTCCGTACGTGTGTAAACAATGCTTTGCAAACAAAGAAAAAACAGGCGCGCCTGTGGCTCCCTGACCAAACGCCAGAGACCATTGCCAAGGCCCTTTCGGAGATGGAGGGGGAGGAGGCGTACGACAACCTGGCCGCCGAGGGCTATGCCCGCACCTACATC
>JAFQWT010000102.1 GCA_017407375.1 Clostridia bacterium | reverse complement strand
CAGTAAGCAGGTCCCGCACGCGGCAGGACCTGCTCCCAAGGTCAGAGATCAAACGCCCGAGTAAGCGGAGAAGCCGCCGTCGATCGGGAGGACAACGCCGGTCACAAAGCTGGCGCCGTCGGAAAGCAGCCAAAGAAGACCGCCGAGGAGCTCATCGGCCTCGCCAAAGCGCTTCATGGGCGTGGCGGCCAGGATCTTACCCGTACGGGCGGTGGGGGTGCCGTCCTCATTGAAGAGAAGGGCGCGGTTCTGCTTGGAGACGAAGAAGCCGGGGGCAATGGCGTTCACGCGGACGCCCGTGCCGGCAAAGTGCACGGCCAGCCACTGCGTGAAGTTGGAGACAGCGGCCTTGGCGGCGCTGTACGCGGGGATCTTCGTGAGGGGACGGTAGGCGTTCATCGACGAGATGTTCAGGATGTTGCCGCCCTTGCCCGACTTTGCCATACCCTTGGCAAAGATCTGGGTGGTAAGGAAGGCCGCCGTCACGTTGAGGTCGAAGACAAAGCGAATGCCGTCGGGCTTCAGCGAGAAGAAGTCCTTCTTGTCGGGATCGGGAAGGTCATCGTTCTCGTAGTACTCATTGTCGGTGGTGGCGCGGGGGTTGTTACCGCCGGCACCGTTCACAAGGATGTCGACCTCGCCAAGCTCGGCAAGGACGGTGGCGTGGGCGGCCTCCAGACTCTCGGGGTCCAGGCAGTCGGTCTTGACCATGATGGCCGTGCCGCCCGCCTCACGGATGCGCGCAACAACGGCGTTGCCCGCTTCCTCGTTGCGGTCAATGATGGCGACCTTGGCGCCGCACTCCGCCAGGGCCTCGGCAAACGAGGAGCAAAGAACGCCGGCACCGCCGGTGATCGCGGCGACCTTGCCGCTAAGATCGATCTTAAAGGGAAGCTTCATAGTGGAATCTCCTTTGTTTTAATTACTTTCTTAATTTTACCACGGTTTTATTCGTCCGTCAAGAGGATTTTCTCGCCGTGGGAGCGATACAGAGCAAAAAGAATACGCATCGTCCGCGCCGCAGAGGTAAGCGTCACGGGCACCTCGGTGCCGGTGGCGGCCGCCTCGTAAAACTCGCGGATCGCCACGGCGTGGCCAACACCCCAGCAGGACTTGCCGACAAGGGCTGCGGGAGTGGTCTCCACCTCCACCCGCTCCCCGTTTTTGAAGAGCTTGCCCTCCATGCAGGTGATGCGGGCGCCGTTTTTCGTCAGCACCTCATAGATGTTCTGGGCGTCTCCGCCGTAGTCGTTGGAGGCAAAGAAGCAGATCTTACCGCCGTCCGCAAAGGTGACGAGAAGGCCGGCATTGTCCTCCACCTCGGAAAACGCGGCGTTTTCCCACAGCGCCGTTTCCCCCTGCACCGAGACGGGCGGAGCAGGGAAGGCCGAGACCAGAAGATCCAGCGTGTGGATCGCCTGGTTGATCATGGCGCCGCCACCCTCACGGGCAAGGCGGCCTTGCCAGTCGTCGGCGGTGTAATACTCGATCCCGCGGTGCCAGGTGACCATGGCGCGCGCGGCCCTTGCCCCGCCGTTCTCCTCAATAAGCTCGTAAATGCGGCGGTTGACGGGCAGGCGGCGGTTCTGGAAGGACACGGTGAGCCGTGCACGGCTCTCGGCCTCGGCACGGCAGAGGGCCGCAAGCTCCTCGGGCGTGTTGCCCGCGGGCTTTTCAAGATACACGTGGATCCCGCGCGCAAGGCACTCGCAGGCCATCTCGGCATGCAGGTCGTGCGGGGTGCAGACGTGTACGGCCTCGGGCCTTGCCACGTCAAGCATTTTCCTCCAGTCGGTAAAGACGGCGGCGTCCTTCGCAAAGGCATCGCGCAGGGCCTCGGCCCTTTGGGGAAGGACGTCACAAAGCGCCACAAGGGTGGCGTATTCCCCCGCGGTAATGGCGGAGGCGTGGCTTTTTGAGATCGCGCCGCAGCCAATGATGGCGGCGCGAAGCGGTGTGCTGCTCATGACAGTTATTCGGCGGGCGTAAAGACGCCGATCTCGCTCTCAACAAAGCCCGCGCCGACAAGCAGGCGCTTGAGGGCCGCCGCGGCGTAAGCAAAGGCCTCACGCTTGCTGGCAAAGGACTGGCCCTTGCCGGCCAGATTTCTGTCATCGATAGCGCTGTAGCCCGCAAAATCCGCAAGGTGGGGCTCAAGCGTGAGATAGACCGTGGCATCGGTCGTCTTGCTATGGGCGGAAAGGACCTCGGCGATACGCCCCTCCCCGTCACCGGGGGGCACGATCCTGCCGCCGTCCTTTGCCACGGCGTCCTTGATGTGGATGTATTCGAGAGAGGCCTTGGTCGCCTCGTAGCCCACCAGGGGATCGTTCCCCGTCAGGATGTAGTTGGCCGCATCCCAGATGCCGCGCAAGCCGTCAACCGACGAAAGGACGTCGGCAACACAGGCGGGGGACTCCCCGTAGATCGCGCCCTCGTTCTCGTGGCAGAGGGTGATCCCCACGGAATCGGCGTATTCCCGGAAGGCCGAAAGGCGCGTCATCACCTCGTCACGGTAGGGGGCGGGGTCGGCGTCCTTCGGAAGGAAGAAGCTGAACATACGGATGCGGGGCGTGCCCAGGCGCTTGGCGATCTCGCAGGCGCGCTTAAAGCTCTCAAAGTGCGGCTCGAAGGGATCGGTGATGGGGTACTTGCCGATCGGGGAGCCGATGGCCGAGAGCCCGATGCCGGCGGCATCGAGGGCGGCCTTCATCTTGCATAGCTCCTCATCGGTCAGCGTCATGATGCCGCGCCCGTCAATAAAGCGGGGCTCCATGCAGGTGATGCCGGCCTCACGGAGGGCGAGAAGCTGCTCGTCCAGCGAGTCGGCGGCCTCATCCGAGAAGGCGGAAAGAACGTATCTTGCCATGCGCTTTCTCCTTTGCGATCATTTCCCGAAGAGGGGAGCGATATTCTTGTAGCTGATGGCCATCTGCCCCATCGAGTCACCGCTGTCGGGGGCGTTGTCCTGCTCGATGAGGATGTTCTCGATCCCCGTCTCAAGGCACGCATCGTAAATACGCTTGAAGTCAATGATGCCCTCGCCACAGGCGCAGATGGGGCGCTCGGGGGTGGCGGCCATGTCCTTGAAGTGCAGGTTGACGATACGGCCGCGGAGGCGGTGGATGTAATCGACGGGGTCAAGGCCCGCGTAGGTGGACCAGTACACGTCGTGGATGAAGTTGAACTCGGGATACTCCTCGATCATCGTCTCGTACATCGAGGTGCCGCCAAGATCGCGGAACTCGCCCGCGTGGTTGTGGAAGCCGAAGGTCATGCCCGCGGCGTTCACCTTTTTGACCGCCTCACGGAGGGCGTCAAACTTCACCTTCGCCTCGTCGATCGTGGCGTAATTCGAGCCGATGCCGCCGATGCCGACCTCACGGCAGCCAAAGAGCTTGTGCTCGGCAATGACCGTGTCGGTGTCCCCGACCAGGCGGTCGTAGGGGATGTGCGTGCAGACCACGGGAAGGTCAAATTCCGCCACGCAGGCGGCAATGTCCTTGGCGGTAACGTCTGCCCCGATGCCCGAGATCTGGACAACGTCGTAGCCGATCTCCTTGGTCAGGCGGAAGGCCTCACGCAGGCCCTCGGGGGTCTTGGTCAGGTCGCGGATGGAATAAAACTGAGAACCAAGCTTCATATTCTTTGCCTCTTTGTTCATAAAATTGAGGGATACCGATGCTCCCACATCCTCATTATACTAAAAATATTATGGCTTTTCCATTGCCGAAATTGTCAAAACTATTGCAAATATTGCTCAGCGGTGGTAGAATGGAGGCAAGAAAAGAAAAAAGGAGACGGCTATGGACACCTACACCGTTGAGGAATACCCCGGCATCCGCTTTTACCATTCGGTCGACGAGCATCCCGTGCCCGCCGGGTTTTCCCGCCATTGCCATACGCATTACGAGGTCATCTACGTGGTCCGCGGAGCGGGGAACTACGTGGTGGAGGGGGAGAAATACGACCTGCGCCCCGCCACCCTGATGTTCTTCCGTCCCGGGGAATTTCATTACGTGGACGTCAGGCGGGACGAGCCGTATGAGCGGTACGTCTTTCACTTCACGGGGGAGGGACTGCCCGAGGCCGCCGAGGCCCTCGCCCTTTTGGCCGACAAGCCACTCGGTGAGGACAATTTTTACGCCATTGGCGATATGCCGATGAGCGCCCCGCCGATCTTTGACCGCTTTGAGCGGCTCAGCACCCTTCCGCGGCCCGAGGGGGAGCGCCTCTCGCGCCTCTTGCTTTCGGAGCTTTTGGTCCTCCTCTCGCTCGCCAGCCCCGCGGCCCACTCCAAAAAGAAGGAGGAGCCCCTGGGCGCGCGGGTCATCCGGTACGTCAACGCCCACATCGCGGAGACCCTCTCGCTTGATGCCATTGCGGGGGAGTTTTACGTCAGCAAATATTACCTCTGCCGCGCCTTCAAGCGCCACAACGGCATCTCGATCCTCGGCTACATCAACGGCAAGCGCGTGATGATGGCCCGCCAGATGATCGAGAGCGGGGAGGTCGCCGCGGACGTTGCCGAGCGCGTGGGCTTTTCGGATTATTCCACCTTCTACCGCGCCTACCGCAAGGCGTACGGCCAGTCCCCCACCGAGGCCCGCCGCACCCCTGCCGACAAGGGGGGCAGGGCATGAGCGGACGGTACCCGCTCCTATCCTCGGTCGGGTCCCCGGCCGACCTGCGCGCCCTGCCCGAGGAGGCGATGCCCGCCCTCTGCCGTGAGATCCGTGAGTTCCTCATCGAGCACGTGCCGCAAACGGGAGGCCACCTGGCCTCCAACCTCGGCATCGTTGAGCTGACGGTGGCGCTCCACCGCGTGTTTGACACCCCGCGTGACCGCCTCATCTTTGACGTCGGCCACCAGAGCTACGTTCACAAGCTCCTCACGGGTCGGCGCGAGGCCTTCCATACCCTGCGTACCCCGGGTGGGCTTTCGGGCTTTACCCGCCGCGAGGAGAGTGAGTACGATGCCTTTGGCGCCGGTCATTCCTCCACCGCGCTCTCGGCGGCGCTCGGCTTTGCCGAGGCCGATACGCTGGCGGGCAACGGCCGCACCACCGTGGCCGTCATCGGTGACGGCGCCTACACGGGCGGTATGGTGCATGAGGCGCTCAACAACTGCTCCTCGGACCTCCCACTCGTCATCGTCCTCAACGAAAACGAGATGTCCATCTCGCGCAATATCGGCGCCTTTGCCCGCCAGATCGCGGGGATCCGCAACTCCCGCCATTACCGCCGCGCCAAAAGCGTGACCACCCGCCTTTTGCCGCGCCTGCCGCTCCTTGGGCGGCCGCTGTACCGTCTCCTCCGCGCCGTGAAGCAGCGTATCAAGCACCGCCTCTATTCCTCCAATTACTTTGAGGAGCTGGGGCTTTACTATCTCGGCCCTGCGGACGGTAACAACTATGCCGAGGTGGCGCAGCTGCTCCGCCGTGCGCGGGAGCGGGGTGGGAGCGTTATCCTCCATCTTTCCACCAAAAAGGGGAAGGGCTACGCCCCCGCCGAGGCCGACCCCTCGCTCTACCACAGCGTGGCGCCCGGCATCGTTACCGAGGCGGCCTTTTCGCAAACGGCGGGCTGGACCATTGCGTCGCTTGCCGCCACCGACCCCGCGGTCTCGGTCATTACCGGGGCCATGCGGGAGGGCACGGGCCTTACCCCCTTCTTTGAGGCCTATCCCGAAAGGGCCTATGACGTTGGCATTGCCGAGGGGCACGCCCTCACCTTTGCCGCGGGGCTTGCCGCGGCGGGCACAAAGCCCTACGTGGCCGTGTATTCCACCTTCCTCCAGCGCGCCTACGACAGCATCGTGCATGACGTGGCGCTCCAGGGGCTCCCCGTCCGCATCCTTATCGACCGCGCGGGGCTTTCGCGTGGAGACGGCCCCACTCACCACGGCATCTTTGACGTCGCCTTTCTTTCGCATATCCCGAACATGACGCTCTATGCCCCTGCCACGCTCGGGAGTCTTCGCGCCCTTCTCGCCGATACCCTCACCGCCCGGGGGCCGCTTGCCGTGCGTTACGAAAACCGCGCCGAAAGCGCCGCCATCGTCTCGGCCTTTTATAAGGGCGGCGATTTTGAAAATTACGGCGTCCGCCCCGATTTCACCACCCCCGATGAGGCCCTGGACGCCGTGATCCTCACCTATGGCGCCATCGCCGAGGAGGCGCTTGCCGCCGCCGCGTCTCTCCGTGAGCGCGGTCTTCGCGTCGGCGTTATCCTCCTTGAGATCCTGAAGCCCTACAAAACGACCGCCGAGCGCCTTCTGCCGTACCTCGCCGACACCCGCCGCGCCGTCTTTCTCGAGGGGGCGATCCGCGCGGGCGGCGCCGGCCTCACGCTCGGCGATGCGCTTCATTCGCTTGGCCTCCGTATCCCCTATGATGTCCTCGCGATCGACGATCATTTTGCCGCCCCCGAGACTCCCACGCCTCTCAAGGAATTTTGCCACATCGCGGCCGATGATGTCGTAAAACTCCTTCTTTCGTAAAGAAAACTTAACAAAAAACCACCTGCGCCGCAGGTGGTTTTTCTTTTCGCTTGCGCGCCTTTGCGCTCGGCAATAACGCCGCTCGTTTCTTGCTTATCTCTTGTGACCGGGGATATCAACGAGAGTGAGAACGTCAACGGGCATGCCCGTGGCGATCGACTTATTACCGGCAATACCGGTCAGAATGGACATAGCCCCGTCGATGTGCGAGGCCGCCCGATGGAAGCGATCGTATTCGGGAACGCCGAAGATATCGTTGAGGAGCACAGGGTCACCGCCGCCGTGACCGCCAAAGCCCGCCTCGATCGGCACCTCGTAGCCCTCGGCAAACATCGGGTAAACCGTGATTTTCTTGCCCTTGACAACGCCCTCTCTCTTAGCGTCGCTGCCGGCGTTGATGTACACGTCCTCAACGACCTCCATCTCGATGCGGCCCTTGGTGCCCGTCACCGAAACACGGAAGCCCTCCCAGGGCGAGTAGGCGTTCAGCGAGTAGGACATCTGGGCGCCCGACTTGTACTGCACCAAAAGGTTCATCGTGTCCTCGATGCTGATGTTGTCTCCGAACACGCTTTGGTCACGAATGTAGCCGTCATCCTTTTCGGCGTTGAGGTACAGCTTCTCCAAGAGGGGATTTCCCTCCATTTTCAGTGCGAAGGGATCGCCCACCGCATTGGCAGAGCCGTGGACGCGCGAATAGAACTTGGTCACACCGCGCTCCTCGGCGTTTTCGCGGCCGTAGAACTTCAGGTCACCGAGAGCAAACACGCGGGTGGGGTAGGAGCCAAGCCAGAAGTTGACAAGGTCAAAGTGGTGGGTGGACTTGTGGACGAGCAGGCCGCCGCTGTTCTTCTTGTCGCGGTGCCAACGGCGGAAGTAGTCGGCCCCGTGCCAGGTGCTGAGCATCCATTCAAAGTGGATCTGCGTCACCTTGCCGATCGTGTCGTCCATGATCAGCTCGCGGAGCTTCGTGTTGTGGGGGGCGTAACGATAATTGAAGGTCACGCGCAGGCTCTTTCCGGTGCGCTCGATGCAGTCAAGGATCGCCTGGCACTTCTCGGCGTCCATGGTCATCGGCTTCTCGGAAATAACGTCGCAGCCCATCTCCATGGCCTTGATGATGTAGCGGTGGTGCGTGCGGTCGATCGAGGTGACGATCACGGTGTCAGGCTTCTCGACCTCGATCATCTTCTCAAATTCGTCAGCGCCGTACATGGGAACGGCGTGATACCCCAAATCGTTTTCAAGAATGCTGTTGGTAAGCTCCAAACGGGTGCGGTTGATGTCGCAGATGCCGACAAGCTCGGACGTTTCGCGGTAGGTCGTGGCGAGCGCCTCGTAGTACATTCTGGCACGGCCACCCGTGCCGACCTGGGCAAATCTCTTTTTTGTCATAATAACCTCCTGCACAGGGTGTATTTTTTGTCGCTGAAACGGATAGAGGAGAGCGGGGTGATTTACGCTTCATCAAACCAGCGGCGCTCCAGCCCGAGCCCACGGAGATCGGCCGTCGTGCCGTGCTTTTCGGCATCGTACATGCGCCAGATGATCTGTAGACTCTTCATGGCCTCGCGGCCGTCGGTCAGGGGACGCTTGCCGTGGAGAACGCAGTCGGCAAAATGCGCGATCTCGCGCGTTGTCTCCTCGGTGCCCTCCTTTTCGCGCTTGTAGAGCACCGTGTAATGCTTGCTGCCCTCGTGGATCACCCCGGGCACGTGCATCTGTTCCTGGCTGTAAAAGCGGATCTCGCCCGTTGAGAGATCGTAATCGAGGAGCCCCTTGTCGGTCATGATCTGATAGCACCAGCCAAGGCGGGAGCCGCGCGCCCCCCAGGTGGCACCGTGATAGCCGAGGGCGCCGTTTTCAAATTTAAAGATCGCCATGCTCGTGCCCTCCTGCAGCAGCCACGGCGTTCCCACGCGCGTGCCAAAGTGCGCTCCCTCCACGGGATCGCCGAGAAAGCGGAGCAGAAGATCAACGTAATGGCACCCGTGACTGAAAAACTGTCCGCCACCAAGGCGCGAGGTACGGGCCCAGGACCACTCGGGCTCGGGGCGCGTCAGCTGCTCGGTCCAGATCGACATTTGCATGATCTGCCCGTATTCGCCCGAATCGACTAGCTCCTTGAGCTTTCGGACGTCGGTCTTGTAGGGAACGGGGTAGCCGCACATCAGTGTGACTCCCTCCTCCTCCGAGACCTCGATGAGGCGCCGGCATTCCTCCTCGGTGATGCAGAGCGGCTTTTCCATAAGAATGTGCTTCTTGTGACGGGCAAAGAACAGACCGCATTCGTAGTGAAGATCGTGCGGAAGCGCCACAAGAACGGCGTCGACCGCCTCGGTCATCGTTCGGTAATCGGTGGTCACGTAGGGGCGATTTCCCAGCGCCTCTGCTACGGTTTTAACGTTTTCCTCGGAAAGATCGCAGAGCGCGGTGATCGTGATCCCTGTGACCTTGTTGATGTTTTTGGCGTGGGTCGCCATCATGCCACCGCACCCGATAAGTCCAAGACGAATGTTCTTCATTTTTTGGTTTCCCCCTTGACAATTCGTAAGATGTATGCGAAAATGAAAAAGGATCGCATCTATATCCATAATACCACAGCCAGCACACCGTTTCTTTAGGGAATCGGTCTCAAAATTTGCACGATCGGTCGGAGTTATCAAAATGAACTACACGTCACGGGTGCCCCTGCTTCCGCTGCTCTCGGTGGAATCCGTCTGCGCCGCGCACCGCACTCTCCTCAAGGGGAAGACGGTCATCGGCGAGCGGCACGATTTTTATGAGCTGGTGTACGTTGAGGACGGCTTTTATTACGTCATTCTTGACGGCACGCGCTATACCGTGCCCCCGGGCAGCTTCATCGTCTTTCCCCCGAACGCCTATCATTCGGGGGACGGCGTTACCGATAACACCGCCACGGTCAGCATCGTGGCCTTTGAGTCGGCCGCTCCACAGATGGCAAGCTTCGGTGGCCGCGTGATCACGCCGGGGTCCGTGGGGCGTGAGCGCCTCGCCGCTGTGTTCTCGCTCGCCTTTTCCTGCATCAAGAGCTGCGAGGGCGGCTGCTGCGCGACAAAAGAAGCAACGCCCGTCGCCCTCTCGCTCCTCAAAAACGCCCTTGAGGCCTTTCTTCTCGAGCATTACCGTGAGGTGGACGTCAGGCCCCCCTCGGGTCGCAAGCGCCATCGAAAGGAGCAGTTCGGCCGCCTTTCCGACTACCTTTGCGCCCACCTGTCCGAGAAGCTGACGCTCGATGCCATCGCCGCCGCCTGCTTGCTCAGCCGTACCGCGCTCAAGGCGCTGTGCCGCGAGTTCTGCGGCTGTGGGGTGATCGACTATCTCATCTCGCTCCGCATCGACAAGGCCAAGGAGATGATCGCGGAGGGGAAGTGCAACCTCACCGAGATCGCCGAGGCCGTCGGCTTTGACTCTCTCCATTATTTTTCGCGGACGTTCAAGGCGCGGTGTGGGATCCCCCCCTCGCAATACGCCGCCGAGGAATAAAAAAACGGAAGGCAACGCCTTCCGTTTTTTTTATTTACCGCGATTTACGCCTTGCCCGAGCAGCCGAAGAGGCGCATCTTGGTGACGACCTCCTTCGTGATCTCCTCGCGCTTGCGGTTGCGGATGGTGAGGTAATCCTCCTCGGCCGCCAGCCCCGCCTGCATCGCGCGGCGACCGGCCAGGCACAGATCGGTGAAGATGTTGACCTTGGAGATGCCGCCCTTCACGCAGGAGCGGAAATCGTCATCGGTGAGGCCCGAGCCGCCGTGAAGCACCAGGGGCGTATCAATGGCGGCACGGATCTCGGCAAGACGGGCAAAGTCAAGCTTGGGCGCCGTCTTGTAAGCGCCGTGCGCC
The DNA here is from genome assembly GCA_017407375.1 of Clostridia bacterium. Taxonomy (GTDB): domain Bacteria; phylum Bacillota; class Clostridia; order Oscillospirales; family CAG-272; genus UBA1740. The sequence continues at coordinate 10,701 of JAFQWT010000102.1, read as the reverse complement.
GTGCCGATGGCAATGGCCAGCGCGTCAACGCCCGTCGCCTCGGTGAACTCACGGGCCTCGGCCACCGTGGTGTAGCGGTCGGCCTCGCCCTTCACGTCGGCATTGCCCACGTGACCGATCTCGCCCTCCACCGTCACACCGAAGGAGTGGGCGATCTTCACGATCTCGCAGGTGGCGGCCAGATTTTCCTCGGGGGAATTCAGACTGCCATCGAACATAATGCTCGAAAAGCCGAGGCGGAGCGCCTCCATGCAGCGGTCAAAGGTCAGGCCGTGGTCGTAATGCACCACCACGGGCACCGAGGCACGCTTGGCCGCCGCCACCATCGCCGGGGCGATCAGCTTGAGCTCACCGTACGGCAGAAGGATCTCGGCCGTACCGATAATGACGGGCGCGCGTTCGGCCTCGGCCGCCTCGATGACGGCATCCAGCATATCGCTGTCGGTGGTGTTAAAGAGGCCAACGCCGTAGCCACCCTTGCGGGCGGCGGGTAAAACTTCATTGAGGGTTGCGATCATAACAGTTCCTTTCTCCCAAAACGGGATTCAAGCTCCCAAAGCTCACGGAGGGGGAGCATGCCGCCAACGGCATCGGCGGCACTGAGACTGGCAGCGGCAGAGAGCGAGCCGAGGCGCAGAAGGCGCTCGTCGTCATAGCCGTGGGTGAGGGCGTACAGCGCCCCCGCACAGAAGGCATCGCCCGCACCCGTCGCCCCTGCGATATAGCCCTCGGGCAGAAGAAGCGAGGGCACCGCGGTAAAGCCCGTGGCCCTATCGTGGCAAACGCCAAGGTCGGGGCAGTGGAGAATGACCTTCTCCCGTACCCCAAGGGCCAGAAGCGCCTCGGTCAGCGCCATCAGCTCCTCGCACCTCGGGTGCTTCGGGACGGAAATGCCCGTAATGGCCGAGGCCTCCAGCTCATTGATGATCAGCACGTCAACGTAGGGGAGGGTCGGCACCACGGAGGTACGGTAGCGGTCGGAGGACTCGCTCACCAGGTCCACGGAGGTGCGGATCCCGCGGCGCTAGGCCTCGGCAAGGAGCCGCGCCGAGCGGCAGCCGTACTCACTGTCGGGCGCGTCCAGCGTCTCCATAAGGAGGAGGTACGCAAGGTGCAGGTGGGTGGGGGCGAGGGCCTCGAGGTCAAAGTCCCCGACGTCAAGCTCCGCTCCCGCTCCGGGCATCGTGAAGAAGGTGCGCTCTCCCCCACGCACGTTCATAACGTCGGAAAAGCTCGTGGGAGCCGTCCTTGACGTGATGAGCGCGGAGGTATCGAGCCCCGCCTCCCTCATGACCTCGGTCGCATACCGCCCGTACTCATCGTCCCCCACACGCCCAAAGGCGCGGACGGGGAAGTCGGGATCGATGCGCACAAGGTCAATGCCGGTGTTGGGCACGGCGCCGCCAACGCTTCTCTCCATTGAGAGGATCTTGACAAGGCGCCCCGCCTCCGGGTAGGCAGAGATGGTTTTGATGACGTCCACAAGGATCGTGCCCGCAAGCACGAGGGCGGGCGCTCTTTTTTCGCCCATATCAGTTGGCGTCGGGCACCAGGGGACCGGCCAGCTCACGCAGGTAGAAGAGGCGGCCGGGAATGGTGGGGATAAAGCTCGAGGCAATGTGGCGCGTGGGGCCGTAGCGGAGCGTCATCCAGAAGCTCATGCCCTGCCACTGCATACCGCGGCCCAGCACGCCGTCCGCGCCGCCAATGGCGTAATCGGCAGAGAAGAGGATGGCAGGGCCGACCGTGTTGGCAAAGCAGGGGATGAGCGTGGTGCGGCTGGCAAAGGAGGTGATCGCGTTCTGCTCGATGGTCAGGGGGTGGAGCCGCACGCCGATGCGGTAGGGCTCACGGAGCCAGGCCTCGTCGCTCTCAAACTCTGCGCCGATCTGGGGCTCCCAGAAGGCGATGTGGCACATACGGCCAATGCCGTAAACAAGGACGAGCTTGGCGCCCTCCTTCTTCAGGGCAGCGATCTTCTCGGGGTAGGTGGGGAGGTTGTCCTTTGTGGCAAAGTTGCGCTGTGCCTTCGGCACGGTCAGCTCACCGAGGGGGTTGTAAAACGCGTTCTCCATCGCGGTCTGGAAGGAGGCCTCGCCCGTGATGGTGTTGCCCTCGGCATCCGCCCACTCATCCATGTTGAAGCAGTAAACGTGCTTGCAGTCCACGTTCCACTCGGTCAGGAAGTAGACGGCCCAGCGGTACATGCCCATGGGGCCGACAGGAAGGATAAAGGCGATCTTCTTGCCCGCATCCTTCGCGGCCTTGATCTCTCTTGCGATCTCGTGGCCCATCTTGACGTTGAACTCCTCAAGGCCCGTGCATTCCACGGGGGTAAAGGCGGGGTTCCAGAAGGGCTGGGGCTCGGAAACGCTCTCGGGCGGGCAGGAGCAGAGACGGTCGATCTTCTCCATATCCCAGCCGGCGGGATAGAAGCCCTCAAGCAGGCTGCCCTTGACGGTAGAATTGAAATCCATAGATATTTTCCTCGCTTTCGCTTTTATGATTTAGGGGAGAAGGCGCTTGGCGGTACCCTTCAGGTACACGTGGCACTGGGTAAAGGCCTCGGCATACTCGCAGCCGCACTGATAGCCGCGATAGCGCGAGCAGGTGCGTACCATATCGGCAAAATCGATGCCGTCGTGGTCGCGCATCCATTTCAGCTGGCTCTCATGGCACTCCAGCATCTCGATCTTCTTGTCCATGTAGGGGGTGATGTCCACGTACTCGGTGGGGTTGAATTCGACCCCCGCCAGGGTGTCCATGTAATAGATCGGCACCATACCGACCTCGCCCTTTTGCTTTGTGGGGTAGTTCGGCAGGGTGGCGGTAAAGGCGGCGTCAAACACCAGCTTGGAGACCGCCGTGTGGTCGGGCATATAATCGTTCGGCGCGTGGGTGATGATGAGGTCGGGCTCTGCATAACGGATCACGTCCACCATCTTGTTGCGTGCCTCCTTGTTGCCCTCAAAGATGTCAAGGTCGTGGAAGCCGCCCCAGATGACCTCGTAGCCACCCATGCTTCCGGCACGGCAGGCCTCGTTGTGGCGGATAACGGCCAGCTCGTCGGGCGGGATGATCACGTGGCCCAGGTTGCCGTCACTCACGTGACAAACGACCACGCGGTCACCGCGCTCCACGCAACGCATCAGCGTGCCGGAGCAAGCGATCTCAACGTCATCGGGATGAGCGCCAATAGCTAAAACGTTCATAAAAGCTCTCCTTAAAGAAAAATGTTAAGACTTACATACAAATTATACCACCGTTTCCGAGAGGGCGCAAGACCACGGTGTCAACAAAAAGAGTAAAAAAGTACACGTTTTTTGAAAGATGATTATTGAACTTTTTTCACCTCTGTGGTATAATAGGAGCATGAAGGAACAAACCACACGGAAATATTACCGCCATAAGATCGATAATCTCCTTGTCGTCACAAGGATCGTCACGGTCAATTACCTGGAGTTTGATAAGCACTTCGCATCGGAGGGCGAGGCACACGACTTCTGGGAGATGATCTATGCCGAAAAGGGGGAGATCGACTGCACCGAGGGGGACAACACCGTGGTCCTGCGGGAGGGGGAGGCCCACTTCCACCGCCCGGGGGAATACCACCGCCACGCCGTTGGCGCTCACCGCGCCCCCAACATCGTTGTCGTCTGCTTTGAATGCCGCTCGGATGGTATGCACTTCTTTGAGGGGCGCACCATGCGCCTCTCGGAGGAGGAGCGCCGCCAGCTCTTTCACATTGTGGCGGAGGCCGCCGCCACCTTTGATACCTCAAAGGGAAGGGCGCGGCTGCGGAAGATGTCGCTCCTTGAGGAGCCGATCCTTGGCGGCACACAGGTCATCAAGAACCGCCTTGAGCTTTTGCTTATCGCGCTGTTGCGGCGTGAGACCAGCCGCCCCTCGGCGGGGGTGCGCTTTTTGCGTGGCGGCGGGGTCGGCGGTCACATCGTCGACCACCTCCTTGCCCGTATGCAGGAAAACCTTACGGCGGGGCTCTCGGTCAGCGAGCTTTGCGAGGGGATCGCGTACAGCCGCTCCTATATTTTCAAGGAGTTCCGCGCCGCCACGGGTCGCTCGATCGCCGATCATTACAACGCCATGCGGGTGGAGGAGGCGAAGCGCCTGATCCGCGAGGGGGAGCACACCCTTGCCGAGATCGCGGAGCTTTTGCATTTCGATACCCCCAATTACTTCGGCAAGGCCTTCAAGCGCTACACGGGCCTTACCCCCCGCGCTTACCGCAAGCAGTACCGCACGGAGTAAAAAAAGAAAAGCCACCGTTTCGGTGGCTTTTCCTTTGATGCTCAGTTGGCGGGGGTGGTGTCCTGGGGAACGACGACCTCGCCGTCATACGCGCCGCACTTCTTGCAAACGCGATGAGCAAGGATCATAGCGCCGCACTTCTTGCATCTCGCAAGGGTGGGCAGAGCGAGCTTCCAGGTGCTGGATCTTCTCTTATCTCTGCGGGCCTTGGACTGTTTTCTCTTCGGAACTGCCATTGTGTTTACACCTCCTTGGTCAGTAAGCACTGTGTGCCATATATATTTTTTTAATTTTTGCTATCGTCTTTGGGGGCGGCCGCTTCCTCAGCACGGAGCTTTTCAAGAAGCGGGCCAAGCGCCGCCAGGCGCGGGTCAGGGGTCTTGCCGCTGCAGGAGCAGGGCGCCACGTTGAGATCGGCCCCGCAGCGCTGGCAAAGGCCGCGGCAGTCCTCACGGCAGAGGACCTTTGAGGGGAAGTTCATCTCAAACAGCTCGGTAAGGAGCGCATCGGCATCGAGAAAGCCGTCCTCGGTCACGATGAAATCGTCATCCCGCTCGTCCATATCCTCAGCCATCTTCGGTGTGACCACCGTCCGCTCGACCGAGAGGGAAAACTCGCCGGGAACGTCGGTAAGGCAACGGGCGCAGGGCGCCACGTATTGGGAGGAGAGCGTCAGAGAAAGGCGAATGTAGCCCGCGTTATTGACCACCTCACCGCAGGCGGCCACAGGACCGCAAAAGCGAACGGCGTAGAGGGGGCTTTGAGGATCGGCCGTCAGCCCCTTGTCCACCGCAAGGGTGAAGTCAACGGGCAACGTGCGGATCTCGCCGGCCAGAAGTGAGCGAAGATCGAGTTTCATCATGCCTCCGTCGCGCCGATTCACGGCAAATACCGCGGTGCGCGACACGCAAACATCATTATACTCAATATTCTTTGGAATGTCAAGTGCCTACCGAAAATTTTTTCCTACTTTTTGGGGAACGCCCCCGGGAGGGGAGACGTCACGGAAAATTCATTTGACACGGGAGAGGGTGTGTGGTAAAATAAGCATAGTAACGTTAGGCGGTGATAGAATGAAATCTGCAGGAAAGATCATAAAAATACTGATCGCGGCCGTTGTCCTTGGGGTTGCGGCGGCGTTTGTGTTCCGTTTTTGGCTCGGCTCGTATTACCCAAGCTCCATGCGCACCCTGATCCCCACGGCCCCCCTCCGTGAGGCGTATGCCGCGGGGGAGCTTTCCGTCAAGTCGCAAAAGATCCGCATTGAGTACGAGGACCCGAGGGACGGGCTTTTCTTTGCGGGGGAGCTGCTGGTCGCGCCCGAAACGGGGAGCTTACAGGTCACGGTCCGCTACAACCGCTCAACGCTCTCATCGCTTGCGGCCGAGCATGGCGATGCCTTTGACCCCGAGGCCGACCGACCCTTTACCTACCGCATCTTCTGCTCGCGCGGCGCCGCCGCGGACGGGGTGACCCCCGTCGGGGAGGAGCATACCCCCGTCGATAGCCGAAGGGACAGCTTTGCGATCTACGAATACGAGCGCCTTGCCTTTGAGGGGCTGGAGCTTGACGGCGTTTACTGGGTCCGCCTTGACATTTACCGTGCCGGGGCCGAGGAGCCCGAGGGGAGCATCGTCATCTACGAAAATCATGAGAAATACAACGAATTTGAGGACTATAACGTGAAAAACGGAGAGCTTTCGTAATGGAATACAGCTACCGTCCGCGCCCCGCCAACAAAAACGCCACGTGGCTGCTTTCGGTTCTTGGCCTCGGGGCGATCCTTCTCTTCACCCTCGGTATGGCAAACGTCCTCGGAATGCGCTCGCTCTGGCAGTTTGCCGCCCTCCTTTTTGCCGTCGGGGCTCTTTTCGTCTTTCTCCGCTACTTTTCTACCTACTATATCTACACCGTCACCGAGGAGTGGGGCACTCCCACCCTGGTCGTTTCCCACGTGCAGGGCAAGCGCCGCTCCACCCATTGCCGCCTGACGCTCTCCCACCTTCTTCGCGTGGTGGAGGTCGCTGACCCCGAAAGCCCCGAGGGGCGCGCGGCTCTTGCCGACTTTATGAGTGAGCGTGTGCGCTATTCCTATCTGGCCACCCTCGGCAAATGCAAAACGCAGATCGTCTACGGGCGGGAGGGCGGCACCCGCTTTGCCATCCGCCTGGAGGCCGATGCTGCCTTTATCAAGGCACTCCTTGCCGCCACGGCGCGTGCAGGCAGCTACACCTACGATGAGGAGGTCCCCGCCGATGACGAATGAAGAAAGAGACGCTCTGCTCGCCGCCGCGAGAGGAGCGCGCAAAAACGCCTACGCTCCCTATTCCCACTTCACCGTGGGGGCCGCCCTCCTTGCCGAGGATGGCAGGATCTACGTGGGCTGCAACGTGGAAAACGCCGCCTATTCCCCCACCCTGTGTGCTGAGCGCGTGGCGCTCGGCTCGGCCGTGGCAGGCGGCGCCCGCCGCATCCTCGCCGCCGCCGTTGTCGGCGGCCACGGGGAGGAGGAGCCCTGTGCCCCCTGCGGCGTTTGCCGCCAGGCACTCTCTGAGCTGATGGCGCCCGACGCCCCCGTCCTCTTTCGCACCGAGGACGGCATGACCGAGCTGCCCCTGTCCGCACTCCTACCGCACACCTTCCGCCTTAAAAAATGAAGAAACCGCAGGTAAAGCCTGCGATTTTTCTTTGTTTCCCTGGGAATGTTGCGTTCTCTCGCTCCATTCTCCAAAAAGAAGGAAAAAGAGACAATATTTTTACCAAATAAATGAATTTTGATTGAATATCAAGGATTTTTCGGCAGTAGAAACGTTTCGATTAAAGTAAGGCGTCTAAGCGAGTGAGAAGCTCGCAGCGAATGGCATCGACAGCCACACCGTCGCGCTCATAATCGGTGAAGCTACGGCAGCCGCGCTCAATGAGGGCCGCGGCCTCCTCGGGGGCACGCTGATAAAGCAGTCGGAACAACTCCCAGTCCTCGGCGCCCGCCCGCTGGGCGTGAGAGCGCACGGTCTCGGCCACGCCGTCCCTTGTCGGATACACGATGTTCTGGTTACCGGCCGGCCCCACAAACAACGTCTCCTCGCGGTTGGCCGCCACGTGGTAGCCCCAATGCAGAAAGCCGTAAAAGCCGTAGCGGTGGCACATCCAGAAGGAGAGGCGTCCGACCGTCAGCGGCAGGTCCAGCACGCGGTTCATGTGGTCACCTGCGGGATAGCCACAGGTGTAAAAGGTCATTTTTTCGCCCATGGCCTGATAAGCGCGGTAGCTGTCGATATGCTTCTCGTAGGAGGCTTGCTTGACACACCAGATGTCGGGACCACCCCCAACGTCCGTGGTTTCAATGGGGTCGTGGACGGGATACTCCGGCATAAAGCGCCGCCAGATGGCCGCCAGCACGCGGTAAGGGATCTCGGTATTCACCTGCGGCTCATCGACCAGTGGCTGAACGTACTTTTTCTGCCAGCCGTTGCGCTCGATCATCTCGCGAAGACGGCGACAGTAGATCGCGATCTGGCGGTAGGCCTCGGCGCTTGTTACGTCGGTCTCGGGATCCCAAAGAAGGCGCAGGGTGGTGTCGGTCCACGTCTCCCAATGAGCGATGTACGGGCCGTAGAGGGCAGTGAAGCCCATCTCGTCGGCGATCCTCAGCATCTTCTCGTATTCGGTGAAATCAAAATCCGTGATCCTGCCGTCGCCGCCGCGCAGAGGAACGCCCCCCACGGGATGATTGCGCGGCCCCATCATTGAGAAATGGTTGGATCGCATATCGAGAAGATGCGCGAGATACTCACGGAAAAGACGATAATAGTCCTCGCTGTACAGCTCGACCCCGTGACAGGTGGCGATGTGATGCGGATAGATCCAGTTGCAAACGATCAGCTCGCTGTCCGCAACGGGCGGAATGACCGCCTTGTGAACGGTGAGTGAGACGTCGGCCGTGAAGGTCATCTCCCCCACACGGAAGCCGAGTGCGATCGCCTGCGCTCCCACGGGCGCATCGGTTGCCACCGTCAGCCGTACGGCAAGTGCCAGGCGGCCGGAGGAGAGAGTGGCGTCAACGTCCTCGGTAATGTCAAACACACGGAAGGGCGCCTTGGCGGTCACAAAGTCGCGCACCGATTCATAATCCTCGGTGCAGCCCATCTTGCCGCGCGGGGCGCTATTCTTTTTTACAGAAACCGGGCGAAGCTGATAAGGCCGCACAGAAACGCCGTTGCCGCCCGTGACCGAGAGAGCAAAGGGGGAGCCGTCGGCTACCGTCTCATCGGTCAGAATATAAAAGAGCACGTTTCCGCCTCGCGCCGCGTGGAGGGTGGCTGTATGACACGGCACCCCAACGGTGTCGGTCGGGAAAACCCAGGTGTTTTCAGAAACAGTTCGTATAAAAATCGACTTCATGTAAACATTCCTTTCCAAAAATCTGGGGTCTTTCGCATGTTAATCCTCGCGCGTCAGTGTAAAGGGCGCTCCCGTATTGACAACGCTCTCACCGTCATGGAAGAAGGCGCCGCGCCCCGAAACGAAGTGACCACCCGCCTGCAAACGGTCGGCAAGGAGGCGTTGCAGACGGTTTCCTCGCGGCAGGAGCGAGTAGTCGGTGTAGCGCTTACCGAACACGCGCCAAATGTCATCGTCGTCCTCGTGGACGATGCTGTCAAACGTGGTGTAGGCAGATGCAAATTGGGCAATGCCACCATCGGGCATCTTCTCGCTGATCTCGGGATCCAGGAGCCAGGTATAGCAAATAAAGGGAATAACGTCATCGGAAAAACGGTGACGGAAATGACGGTAGGCGCGGCGGTAGGCGTCCAGACATTCCTCACCCGTCATGCGCCCCGAGGAGGGGATATGTACCTTGATGACGGGATCGCCCTTGCGGATCGTATGCTCGCCGATCGTCAGGGCGGGGTAATTGAAGCCGACCACGTGGAATTCGAGGCGCCCGAGCGCGAACAGCTCGCGGCGGAGGAAATTGAAGAACCAGTTGAGAGAGCAGGTGCCCGTGATCCCGTCCGCGGTCTCCAGCTCGCGCACCTTGTAAAGGAGGTCGCGCGCCGAGTCGAGAAAAATTTCTTCTCCGTAGGCGGCGACGTACTCCTCGCGCTGGAAAAGGAAATTGGCCAGCACGTAAAGCGCGGCGGCCGTGTACTCGTGCACGCCCGCCGCCTCGCAGTAGGGACGCATACGGACAAGCACCTCGTCTCCCGTGATCGAACCGATCGGAAAAAAATCGCGGACCGCCTCCGAAAGCGCGATATCACCGCCCACGGTTGCCAGCGCCTTGTACGCCGTGCGCAGTCTTTCGGTCTGCTCGGCCGAAAAGCCAAGCTCCTCGGCAAAGGAAAAAACGTCGTTCATAAGCCACCTCCCGGGTTCTTTTATCCTTATTTTACCCCCTTCCGTTGGGGAAGTCAAGCGTTCGCGGCAAATTAGTGGAAAGCGAAAAAAATTTGTCGCATCACCGAAAAAAACGCAGGGTGCCCTCTTGCAAATGCGCGTGTGCTGTGATAAAATATATAAATCAACAGTGTAAGTCACAAAAGCCCTCTTCTAAAGGAGTGCCCGTATGGAAGCACGCAAGAAAAAGGCAGGGCGCTTGGGACGTCCGCCTGCCTTCCTTTGGTATTTGGCCTATATCGTCCTTCGCCCCTATTACGCCCTGCGCTACGGGATGCGCATTGACCGCCGCGGCGTGGGCAAGATCCGCGGCCCCGCGCTGATCCTTGCCCCCCATACGGCGGAGGCCGACCCCTTTCTCATTGCCATGGCGCTCTATCCCCACCGACCGAACTTTGTGGTCAGCGCCCATTTCATGGCCAACCCCAAGCTCCGCCGCCTATTCAAGCTTCTCCGCGTGATCCCCAAGCGGATGTTCTCGGCGGATCCGTCAACGATCCTCAACATCGGCCGCGCGAAAAGGGAAGGGAACCTTGTGGTCCTCTTTCCCGAGGGGCGCCTCCCCTGCTCGGGCCATTCGGTGCCCGTCACCGCGGGGACGGAGGCCCTCATCCGCCGCCTCGGCATCGACGTGTACGTGGTGACCTGCCACGGTGCCTATCTCACCTTCCCCAAGTGGTCAAGCGCCAAGCGCCGCGGTAAGATCCGCGTGGAGGTGCGCCGTCTCTTTGAGGGGGCATCGCTCCCCACCCTTACCGATGCTGAGGTCGGGGAGCGTCTTGCGGCCGCCATTTCCCATAACGATGAGGCCGCTATGACGGGCATCGCCTACCGCACCAAAACCCCCGCGCTCGGCGTTGACGGCATCCTTTACCGCTGCCCCGAATGTGGCGGTGAGCTGACCCTCACCACCACGGCAGACGGCATTCATTGCACCTGCGGCGCCTCGGTGCGCCTCCGCTCCGATTACTGCCTGGAGGGCTCGCGCTTTTCGACGCTTGGCGAGTGGTTTCTTTGGCAAAAGGAGGTGCT
>JAFQWT010000101.1 GCA_017407375.1 Clostridia bacterium | reverse complement strand
GGCCTCCATGACCGACGACTATCTCATTGACCTTTACCGCCATCTGTTCCCAAGCCGCCCCCTTACGGTGAGCTTTTGCGGATATTTCGATTAAAAAAGGACACCCCGTGGGGTGTCCTTTTTTTCTTACAAAGTGGCGGCGGCGAGGGCCTTGGCAAGCGCCTCCTTGGAAAGGACCGAGGTGAGGTAACGCACCTCACCCACGGGAAGGCGGGTGGTGGCACCGTCCGCGGCGATGGCGATCTCCTCACCGCCGAGGGTGCGCTTGTAGGAGACCTCCGTCAGCCCCTCGACGCGGATCGCGGTGTCGGCCGTTTTGCTCCAGACCGAGGCGTAGCCGCGGCCGTTGCGCTCAAAGACGTAGGCGCGGACGTCGGGGCAGGCGGGGATCTCGCAAAGCTCACATTCGTGCAGCTCGTACTCACCCCTCTCATCAATGAGCAGGGTATGCTCCTTTTTCGAGGCACGGATCTCGGCCTTCATCGCCTCGGTGAGGTAGCCCTGCTTGCTGGCATCCTGCCAGCGGCGCACGGCCTCAAGAACGTCGAGATAACGGGCGTTCTTCTTCACCTCGGTAAGGTTCATCATCACCGTGACGGGGCAGTCCCAGGCCACCGCACGGCTGACGCCGTACTCATGGGTGTCGGGCTGGGTATCCTCGTAGAACTTCCACCAGCCGAAGTTGACAACGGTAAAGTCCTTTTTCAGCTCGGCGGCGGCGGGAACGGGGTACTTATCGATCATCGCCTTGAAGACGTCGGTGGTGAAGATGTCAAACGCGTTACCGCCCGAGAGCATGTGCCAGCCGAAGTGGGTCTTGGCGGCGCCCGTGCAGAAGACGGGGGCGGGGTCCATCTTTTTGTAAAGCTTGTACTGGGCGGCAGACACCGTGTAGCCAAACGGCTCACTCATGCCCTCCGCACCGTCAAAATACATAAAGCGGAAGCCCATATTGAAGTCCTGCATGATCCTGTCGCCCACCTCGTCAAGGAGCGAGGAATCAAGATTCAGATAGGTGCTGATGGCGCCATACTCGCTGATATCGAGAAGTCCGCCGATCTCCCCCATGGGATGCTCACGCTTATCGGTATTCAGCCAGCCGCGGTGGCAGCCGAGGAAGCGGTAGGGCGGCTCCGTGGTATAGCTCTCGTAGGAGATGGCCTCACCGCCGAAGTTAAGGACACGGCACTTGGGCGTCATCACAAGCTCGGAGGGGTCCTCCTCCACGTACAAAGTGGTATCCGAAAGCGTAAGGGGCCTTGCCAGGGTGAAGTGCTTTTTGATGCGGAGGCGGTGGTCCACCGAGGGGCGCACGTAGGTCGTGCCGAGGCCCACGTGGGTGGCAAGCACGTGCAGACCAGGGAGGATCCCCGCATCGGTGACCTTTTTCAGCATCTTACGGACGCTTTCAGGGCCCTCGGGATACTCGGGACGGTAGCGGTAATCCCCCAGCCACTCGTACCCGCGGGCCTGGTAGATGGAGGAGAAGTACAGCATCATCGAGGTAAAGCCGCCCGCCTTACAGAGCGCGATATGCTCGTCAATGTTCAGGGGGTTGGCGGTGCTTGTCCAATAGATCGAGCCGTGGGTGCGGGGGTCACGGCGCGATTCCACGCCGTGGGGCAGGTCAAAGTCGCGCTCCAGGGCATCGAGCTTATCCATCAGCGTATCGGTGGCGGAGACAACGAGCGCGGCCGAGCAGTTCATCATCTTGACGGACTTCACAGCATTGGCGTGCATCACGCGATAGCCGATGCGGCGGTCGGAATCCACAATGGCGCGGGGGCAGGTGGCAAGGACGGTGGCGGCCACGGTCTTATCCCACATCACGTTC
>JAFQWT010000100.1 GCA_017407375.1 Clostridia bacterium | reverse complement strand
GCTTTGCGACTTTATCCTCGTCATGACGGTGGAGCCCGGCTTTGGCGGGCAGTCCCTGATCCCCGAGTGCCTCGATAAGGTGGCCGTCCTGAAAAAGGAGATCGCCGCCAGGGGGCTTTCTCTCTTCATTGAGGTTGACGGCGGCATCAACGAGAAAACGGCGCCGCGGGCAAGAGAGGTCGGCTCGGACGTTATGGTGGCCGGCTCCTCGGTCTTTGGTGCGGAGGATATGGCGGCGGCCATGCGCACCCTGCGCGGAGAATAAGCACGGATTTTTGAAATAGCCCCTTGCAAACCCCGCAGAAATGTGATATACTGATACTACAACAGAATATTTCTTATCAAGAGTGGCGGAGGGACTGGCCCTGTGAAGCCCGGCAACCTGTTGATTCAAGGTGCTAAATCCCGATAGATGAGAGCCAAAGATCGGGACGCAGTGGCGCCCCGATTTTTAATTGTAAACTACATAAAAGAGGATACAGAAATGAACAAAAGACTTTTTACGTCGGAATCCGTGACCGAGGGACATCCCGATAAAATGTGCGATATGATCTCGGATGCGATCCTTGACGAGATGCTGAGGGCAGATCCCGAGTCCCGCGTGGCGTGTGAGACCTTTGCCACCACGGGCGTTGTGACCGTTATGGGTGAGATCACCACGCGCGCTTACGTGGACATCCCCGCCATCGTTCGTAAGACGGTCACCTCCATTGGCTATGACCGTGGGGAATACGGCTTTGACGGCAATTCCTGCGCCGTCCTCACCTCGATCCACGAGCAGTCGCCCGATATTGCCATGGGCGTTGACCGCTGTGCCGAGGACAAGGAGGGGAAAATGTCGGACGGCCTCAACATCGGCGCCGGTGACCAGGGTCTGATGTTTGGCTATGCCTGCCGTGAGACCCCTGAGCTGATGCCGCTTCCCATTTCGCTTTCCCACCGCCTGGCCCGCCGCCTGACCGAGGTGCGCCGCACGGGCATTCTGCCCTATCTCCGTCCCGACGGAAAGACGCAGGTGACGGTGGAGTACGAGGGGGACAAGCCCCTGCGTGTGGACACCGTGGTGGTCTCCTCCCAGCACGATCCCGACGTGACGGTGGAGGCCCTGAAGGAGGACGTCATCCGCACCGTTATTCTCCCGACTATCCCCGAGGATCTTATGGATGAGGATACCAAGTTCTACGTCAACCCCACGGGACGCTTTGTCATCGGCGGTCCTGCGGGTGACACGGGCCTTACGGGCCGCAAGATCATTGTGGATACCTACGGCGGCTATTCCCGCCACGGCGGCGGCGCCTTCTCGGGTAAGGACCCCACTAAGGTGGACCGCAGCGCCTCCTATGCGGCGAGATACGTCGCCAAAAACGTGGTGGCGGCTGGCCTTGCCGACCGCTGTGAGGTGCAGATCGCGTATGCCATCGGTGTTGCCCGCCCCGTGTCGGTCATGATCGAGACCTTCGGCACGGCCAAGGTGGCAGAGGAGGAGATCGCCGAGCGTGTTTCGGAGCTTGTCGACCTCCGTCCTGCGGCCATCATCGCCCGCTTTGACCTGCGCCGCCCGATCTACGGTGCCTTTGCCGCCTACGGGCATATGGGCCGCGAGGATCTCGATGCCCCTTGGGAAAGGACCGATATCGCCAAGGAGCTTGCCTCGCTTCTGTGACATACGACACGCTCTCCGCATAGGCTGATACAACGGAGGGCGTGTTATGCTATATGAGCTTCTTTGGCTTCTGACCGCGGTGCTTGCGGTTTACGGGCTTTATGCCCTTTTTTCCCGCCATTTTTCAGAAGAACTTCCCGGGGAGCTTCCGCTCTCGGAGGGGATCCACGTCCGCCTTGGGTTTTCCGAGGAGGAGCTTGAGGAGGCCCTCGAGCGCCTGCGGCGGGAGCCGCGGGGGAGTGAGCCGCCCGTGCTTCTTGTCGACTGTCCCCTACGTCCCGAGGTCCTATGGGAGCTTGACGCCATGGGGGCCGAGCTTTACGTTTCCTATGAGGAATACTACCGTGAAACAAGAAAAAAACGGCCTCTCGGAGGAGAGGTGTCGGGTCGTTGGCAGTGTTGAGTCTGTCATCTACCGTAGTGAAAAGACCGATTATACCGTCATTGAGCTTTTGGCCGAGGACGGTACTCTCGTTGTGGCCGTGGGGACCATGCCCTACCTTTCGGAGGGGGAGGAGGCCGAGCTTGTCGGCACCTGGACCCGCCATGCTGAGTACGGGCGCCAGCTCCTTGTAGAGAGCTATGAGAAAAAGCTCCCCACCGATGCCGCCGCGATCCTGAAGTACCTTTCCTCGCGTACCGTGCGCGGCGTGGGTGCCGCCACGGCCATCAAGATCGTGGAGCGCTACGGAGAGGACAGCTTTGACGTCATTGAGAACCACCCCGAGTGGCTCTCGGATATCCCCGGCATCTCCAAGAAGCGTGCGCGTGAGATCCACGACTCCTTTTGCGAGCAGTCGGGCATACGCAACCTGATGATGTTCTGCCGCGATACCTTTGGCAGCAACGTCATCACCCGCATCTATAAGCAATGGGGCTCGCGCTCGGTGGACTATCTGCGCGAGAACCCCTATCGTCTGTGCCACGAGGTCTACGGCATCGGCTTTGACCGTGCCGATGCCCTCGCAAGGAGTCTTGGTGTCAGCGCGGATTCGGAGGAGCGGCTCCTGGCGGGGCTGACCTATCTTTTACAGTATAACGCAAGCACCAATGGCCATATCTGCGTGCCAAAGGACAAGCTGATCCCTGCCGTGGCGCAGGAGCTTGGCGTGGAGGCGGCCACCGTGGAGGGGGCGCTCAGGGCGGCGGAGCGGGCGCGGCTGATCACCGTGGATACGGTGGCGGACGTTCCTTACGTCTACCTTACCGCCTATCACCGTGCGGAATGCTTCCTTGCTAAAAAACTGAAAAGCATTGATCGCCAATGCCCTACGCTGGACCACCGCGACATTGACCGCCTTGTGGAGCGCTGTGAGATCGAATC